>NZ_JBQHVU010000008.1:0-105803 GCF_052064335.1 Candidatus Weimeria sp. HCP3S3_B5
CCACACTATGTAGGAGAAGGCAATGAAAACATGTCATTTTTTCAGTATTTATGCGGCTTTTCAGCCGTTTTCATAGTGGCAACATAGGTTGGAATTCCGGGAATCCAGGTTACACAAACAGTAAAATGCCTTGCTGGACATGTGCTTATAATACCCTCTCATAGCCACAAATTCAATTAAGCGGCTATTAAAGTTCGATAAACTTTTGTTTAGATACGTTTTATTTTCTCTTTATATTTATAAACTCCTGACAAGACAGGCATAAAAAAAAGAAGAAACAAAAAAAATTCTGTTTCTTCCAAATAAAAATAAGTTACAGCGCTTCAAGGATCCTTTGCATTGCAGGCTCGAAGGGTGCCTCTATCTGATAGCACTTACCCTCGTCCTCAAGCCTGGCATAGGATGGATCGATAGGAAGCTTTCCAAGTACTGGAAGTGACAGGTCTTTTGCGACCTGATCGATATTACTTTCACCGAATACAGAAATCTTCTCGCCACAATGGGGACAGATCATATAGCTGTAATTTTCAACTATTCCAAGTACAGGGACCTTCATCATGGAAGCCATATTGTAGGCTTTTTTTACTATCATGCTTACAAGGTCCTGTGGGCTTGTCACTATGACAACTCCATCAACCGGTAGTGACTGAAAGACCGTAAGCGGTACATCTCCTGTTCCTGGCGGCATATCCACAAAAAGATAGTCCAGATCACCCCAGACCACATCAGTCCAGAACTGCTTTACTGCATTTGCTATAACCGGTCCTCTCCAGATAACAGGTGACTCCTCATCGTCAAGGAGGAGATTAATAGACATGATCTCCGTTCCATCAGGGGCTGCTATAGGATATGAGCCTCTGTCGTCTCCATATGCCGGTCCATGCACCCCATACATCTTGGGGATCGATGGTCCTGTTATATCTGCATCAAGGATTCCGACCTTATATCCGGCTCTTGCCATCATAGATGCCATCTGTCCGGTCACGAAGCTCTTTCCTACTCCGCCCTTTCCGCTGACAACTCCGATCACATGACGGATAGAAGAGTATTTATTCAGATTCTCATGAAAATCATTTACTGCTTTTGTCTTCTGCTCCTTTATGCCCAGATCCTTTCGGAACTGTTCGACCTCCTTATCGATCTCTTCCTGACTCTTTTCCTTAGCCACTAAAACCTCCTGTACTTTCGCTGTTCATGCAGCTTAACTTTCATATATAAAAATCCGGCTTTCTGCGAAGCAAGTCGCAGATATCACGAAAAACGCTTAAATGAAAGAAGGACTGAGAACCAGCGAATTCCCAATCCTTCTATCAACAATTTGACAATAGATATGATACCACAACGTCACAAAAATGTCACATGTTTTTTGTAAAAAATTGAAATATTTTTTGTGGTTTTTTTGGCAGGATTTACCAAAAATACACAAAATAGGCGATTTTAGGACATTTTCCCAGTTCGGAATATCATCCGCCAAATAACAGATGATCTGGGATTTTCAATAAAAGCTTAAGAAATGTTTTGTTTTGACAGACAAGCCCCTGGGCCTGATATAAAAAGGACATCCGTCCAAAGACGGATGCCCGATATTAAAGGAAATTAAAGGATAGCTGATCAGGCTTCCTTTGCCTTCTGTGCCTTGATAGCCTCTGTGAGCTTCGGAACGATCTTGTTCAGATCGCCTACCAGACCATAGTCAGCAACATCGAAGATAGGAGCGCCCTCATCCTTGTTGATAGCGATGATGAGATCTGACTCTTCCATTCCGGCTACATGCTGGATGGCTCCGGAAATACCGATGGCGAAATATATATTCGGGCGAACAGTCTTTCCAGTCTGTCCTACCTGAAGATCCTTCGGCTTCCAGCCATTATCAACAACGGCACGGGAGCATGAAACCATTGCACCCTTTCCAAGAGCCTCTGCAAGATCATCAAGAAGCTTAAAGTTCTCTGCTGATCCTACTCCACGTCCACCAGATACAAGGATCTTTGCATCCATGATATTTGCAACCTTTGCGACATCCTTTACTACCTTCTCGATAGTTACAGTCTTATTATTCTCTGTGATCTTGATGTCAGCATTTATTACCTCAGGCTTTCTTCCGGCAACTGGCTCAAGCTTCTGCATAACACCAGGACGGACTGTAGCCATCTGAGGACGGTTGTCAGGGCAGGCAATGGTTGCGATCGTATTGCCTCCGAATGCAGGACGGGTCATCAGCAGCTGATTGTGCTTCTGCTCTACTCCCGGCTTTGCCTGCAGAGGGAAATCACCTATATCAAGCTTTGTGCAGTCAGCTGTAAGACCTGTAGCAACACGAGCTGAAACTGTAGGGCCAAGATCACGTCCGATGGCTGTTGCGCCTACAAGCATGATCTCAGGCTTATATTCATTGATGACACCTGCAAGTGCCTGAGCGTACTGCTCTGTACGATAGGTCTCAAGCAGAGGATCGTCTACTACGATGACACGGTCTGCGCCGTACTCACCAAGCTTGTCTGTAAGTCCACCAACATTAGAACCGATAAGGACAGCTGTTACCTTCTCGCCTAATGCGTCTGCTAATTCTTTTCCTTTACCGATAAGCTCAAGAGAGATAGAAGAAAGCTCTCCGTCTACCTGCTGAGCATAGGTAAATACTCCTTTGTAATCTTCTAAAGCCATTTATTTTACCTTTCTTCAAATGAAGTTCTAATTTTCGACCAGGGAAGTTCTTTTCGCTAAATTCAAGCTTTGTCTGCGGCTTGAGCCAGGCATTCGGCTTGCTCAAGCCCACATGCCTTCGGTCAGATAAGATGCTTCTCGTTGAGCTTACCCATGATATAATCAACGGACTCCTGAGGATCGAGTGTAACCTTTTCTCCAGCTCCCTTACGAACCTTATCAGAAGCCTTTGCGATCTTTGTCGGTGAACCCTTAAGACCCAGATCCTTATCATCTACATCCTTTAAGTCGGCTCTGCCCCAAACAGTGATCCTGTCTGCCTTCTGGTCGATAGCATCGAAGATTCCGCCTGGTGTCATGTACATAGGCTCCTTTGAAAGCTCTGCAAGAGCTGTAATAAGGCAAGGCATTGATGCCTTTAATACATGGTATCTATCGTCATAGACTCTCTTGACCTCGACAGTCTTTGCTGCCTCATCAACCTTGATATCCTCTGCATATGAGATAACAGGGATTCCAAGATGCTCAGCGATCTGAGGTCCAACCTGAGCTGTATCTCCATCGATAGCCTGACGTCCTGTGATTATGATGTCATAATCGATATTCCTTAAAGCTCCGGCAATAGTCGTGGATGTAGCCCAGGTATCAGCTCCTCCGAGTACACGGTCTGTTACTAAGACACCGTCATCTGCTCCCATAGCCATTGCCTCTATAAGGACATCCTCAGCCTTAGGAAGTCCCATTGTAAGAACTGTGACAGTTGTTCCAGGATTTGACTCCTTTATACGAAGTGCAGCCTCAAGACCAGCCTTGTCATCAGGGTTCATGATCGTAAGCATTGCTCCACGGTTAAGTGTTCCGTCCGGGTTGAAAACAACTCCGCCCTTGGTATCCGGAACCTGTTTAATACATACTACAATTTTCATGTAATGTCTGCTCCTTTGATATATTCTTTGTCAGAAAAACCATTTCCTGATCTCTTTATTTCAGGAGATTTCCTGAAATAACCATTCTCTGAACCTCTGATGTTCCTTCGTAGATCTCTGTGATCTTTGCATCACGCATCATACGCTCTACATCATACTCACGAGTATATCCATAACCACCGTGAAGCTGTACAGCCTTAGTAGTAACAGCCATTGCTGCCTCTGCTGCGAAAAGCTTGGCCTCTGCAGCCTCTACAGAGAATCTTGGCTTGTTCTTCTTTGCCTCTGCTGCTGCATAAACGAGGTACTGAGCTGCCTGCATACGTGTAGCCATATCAGCAAGCTGGAACTGTGTATTCTGGAATGCTCCGATAGTGCGTCCGAACTGCTTTCTTTCCTTTACGAACTCTATAGTACGGTCTATAGCACCCTCGCCAAGTCCTAAGGCCTGAGCTGCGATACCGATACGTCCGCCATCAAGAGTATGCATTGCTTCCTGGAAGCCCTTTCCTCTTACTCCGAGAAGGTTCTCAGCAGGAATACGGCAATCCTGGAAGATAAGCTCATAGGTAGATGAAGCTCTGATACCCATCTTCTTCTCTTTTGTTCCGAATGTGAATCCTGGTGTTCCCTTCTCAACGATGAATGCTGAGAAATTCTTCTTAGGACGGCCCTTCTTATCTGTTGTGATATCTGTAACAGCGATGATGACATAGATATCTGCTTCCTTACCGTTGGTAATGAAGCACTTCGATCCGTTAAGGACCCACTCATTTGTCTTCTCGTCTAAAACTGCCTTTGTCTGTGCTCCCTGAGCATCTGTTCCTGCTCCAGGCTCTGTCAGAGCGAATGCTCCGAGCTTCTCACCCTTTGCTAAAGGTACGAGGTACTTCTGCTTCTGCTCCTCTGTACCATAGTTCATGATAGGGTCACAGCAGAGAGATGAATGAGCTGAAACGATAACTGCTGTAGTACCGCAGACCTTTGCGAGCTCCTCTACACACATAACATATGTAAGAGGATCGCATCCCTGTCCGCCATATTCCTTAGGGATGGCAATTCCCAGGAAACCGTACTTAGCCATTTTCTCAACGGTTGCTCTTGGGAACTCTTCTGTCTCATCGATTTCCTGTGCGAGTGGCTTTACCTCTTTCTGAGCAAAATCAGCGAAGAGGGAACGTGCCATCTCATGCTTTTTATCTATAATAAAATCCATGGATTAATTTTCCTCCAATTGTTGTGAGGCTACAAACCCCAAATTACTGCTTATCTACCGGTACCTTGTTCTTGAAGCCCTGTGAATAGTCATAGAAGCCACGTCCGCTCTTGACACCGAGATGTCCTGCACGGACCATCTTCTTAAGAAGCGGAGCCGGACGATACTTTGAGTCTGCTGTCTCAGTGTAGAGAACGTTCATGATAGCAAGTACTATATCAAGTCCTATGTAGTCACCGAGCTCAAGTGGTCCCATCGGGTGATTGCAGCCAAGCTTCATAGCATTATCTACACCCTCGATGTCTGCAACGCCCTCTGAATATACGAAGATTCCTTCGTTGATCATAGGGATAAGGATACGGTTTGCAACAAATCCTGCTGACTCCTGAACACGTACAGGTGTCTTTCCGAGCTTTCTAGCGATCTCCTCGACCTTCTCTACTGTCTCATCCGGAGTATTGGCACCCTTGATGACCTCGATAAGCTTCATTACAGGAGCCGGGTTGAAGAAGTGCATTCCGATAACAGGAGTCTTAAGACCTGCACCGATCTCTGTGATGGAAAGAGATGATGTGTTTGATGCAAAGATACAGTCAGGGTTCTTTACTATGTTCTCTTCAAGATCCTTGAAGCAGTTCTTCTTTATATCCATTCTCTCAAGAGCAGCCTCAACTACGAGATCAGCATCTGTAGCGATGGTATTGAGACCGGTCTTGAACTTCCCGATAATGGCATCAGCCTTAGCCTGATCGATCTTGCCCTTGCTTACGAGCTTGTCAACGTTCTTCTTTACTTTTCCGAGTCCGCCTTCTGCAAACTCCTCCTTGATATCGCAGAGATATACTGTCTCTACCTCATCACACTGTGCAAATGTCTGGGCAATTCCAGAGCCCATAGTACCAGCACCGATTACAGCTACTTTCATGTATTTTCCTCCTGTTGTATGTGGCATTTAGTATGAAGTATATTATCAAAGGTCTGAGGTGCGAGGTGCGAGGCCATAAGATCAAGTATAAACCTTAAGGTTCTTTATAAGTTTACGCAACATTCGACTAATCTCATCACTAAGTGAGAGCGACAGCCTTATCTGATCCTCAGAAAAATATCCAAGTTTCATACACAGCTCCAATTGGGTCTCAAGCTCTGCCCTTGATCCTTGTGCTATATATAGAAACCTCAAGTATTCCTTCAACGAATCACGTTCATGTCCTTCAGCTATATTCGAAGGTATCGAAACCGCTGCCCTCCGCATCTGGTCAGATAGGGCATAAAGCTCCTCACGTGGAAGAAACTTTACTAATCTGTAAATTTCTTCTACAAGAGCCATACTCTTCTGCCAGACTATTAATCCCCTATAACTATCCACCCTCTGACCTCTGACCTCTAACCTCTCACCTCTAACCTACTATCAATCTCTCTCTACTACAGTCGCGCATCCCATTCCACCGCCGATGCAGAGGGTTGCAAGTCCCTTCTTGGCATCTTCCTTCTCCATCTCATGAAGAAGTGTTACAAGGATACGGCAGCCTGATGCTCCTACCGGATGTCCGAGTGCGATTGCACCACCATTGACATTGACCTTGGACATGTCGAACTTCAGCTCCTTGGCTACTGCAACTGACTGTGCTGCGAATGCCTCGTTAGCCTCGATCAGATCCATATCATCAACTGAAAGGCCTGTTCTCTTCATAACATTCTTAACAGCTGCTACAGGGCCAACACCCATGATCTTCGGATCTACACCGCCCATTGCTCCGCCAACGAAGTATGCCATAGGCTTAACGCCGAGCTCCTTTGCCTTCTCCTCTGTCATGAGAACGACAGCTGCAGCACCATCGTTGATTCCTGATGCATTTCCGGCAGTAACGACTCCGCCTTCCACTCCTGAACAGCAACGAAGCTTTGAAAGAGTCTCTACTGTTGTTCCAGCACGAGGTCCCTCATCTGTATCGATCACGATGTCACCCTTCTTGCGGTCATGGATAGTGATAGGAACGATCTCATCCTTGAACTTGCCTGCTGCCATAGCCTTCTCGCACTTCTGCTGTGATGAAGCGGCGAACTCGTCAAGCTCCTCACGGGTAAGCTTCCACTGCTTTGCAACGTTCTCAGCGGTTACCATCATATGGTACTGGTTGAAAGCGTCCCAGAGTGCGTCATTTATCATAGTATCTACAAGGACACCGTTGTTCATACGATATCCGAAACGTGCCTTATCAAGTGCGAAAGGAGCACGTGACATTGACTCTGTGCCGCCGGCAACTACGATATCAGCCTGGCCGGCCATGATCATATTTGCAGCTTCATTAACACACTTAAGACCTGATCCGCATACTGCGTTTAAAGTAACGGCTGGAACCTCTACAGGGAGTCCTGCCTTTATTGATACCTGTCTAGCTACATTCTGTCCAAGTCCGGCCTGGATTACGCATCCGAACTTAACCTCGTCTACCTGATCTGCCGGTACCTTTGCACGCTCAAGAGCTTCCTTAACTACTGTAGCGCCCATATCAACGGCTGATACAGTAGAAAGCTCTCCACCCATCTTTCCGATTGCAGTACGGCATGCACCTGCCAGAACTATTCTTCCTGCCATGTCACGTCTCCTTTTCTAGCGATCTACGCTATCTTTTCCCAGGAAAAATGCGGTTTCCTGTTACTCTTGTCATCTAAGACTGTTAAAATTTTAACAATCTTTTCTAAAAAATATAAGCCGCCGCACCGGCTACGTCATTTACTTTATCACATACGACGATTCATATCAAGGGTTTTTGTGAAAAAAGGCCTAAGGCCTGCATCTTCCGCATGGACTATAACCCTCTCTTATAAGCGTCTTTCGCTTTGCTTTTACTGACCTTTTGTTGTGGGCTGCCATCTGATGGACTGACGGGCAGGATGGCTTGTGAAATTTTTTCGTATTTGTATTCAGCACATAGTTATGAGCTCCATTATCATTCTGTGCTGCCCTGCTGTTTCTTGTCTTCTCCCTGGTGCTTGCAGTGCTGCCCTGATAGGCAACTCCCTGACTGGAGCCGTCCTTGTAGTCGATCTTTACTCTGGGCTGTACATTATAGCAGAATACACAGAACTGGACCCCTTTTCCGCTGTCCTCGAGGCTTTCTGCCTCCATCAGGACTCCGCGTGATAAAAGTTCACGTCCCTTGAATACCGGAGTCACACGGTAAAGTACATGATCCGAAGGGTTGGAATGCAGATATGAGGCGACCTGATCCTCATATGGCAGCATACCCTCATTGTTCAGGTATCTGGTCCCTGTGATCAGATTTCTTTCATTTGCATTCTCTCCGGTAAGCTGGTATCCGATCAGATGACAACGGTTGTAGAGATAATTGCCATCTATTCCTGCATACTTTACTGTATGCCAGCCTGTAGGATGCACAGAACCAATAGGTCCCCTTTCCTTGTCCGGCATCAGATCCGTCCCTATATCAGCAATGGCCACAGTGCATCTTCCCATGCTGTCGAGATCCTTATACTTTTCATAGCTTCTTTTTACAGAAAGCTCCTTTGACGTGAAATAAGGCCTGTTGCCATGGATCTTTACACTCGGATCCTTGCCATTCCACTTCGGGACACTTTTCTGATACGAGAAGCCCCTTGGGAGAGGATTAGCCTTAGCCTCCGTAGAGACAATGGTCTGATATCCACCTGTGAATGCAGCTGGACTAAAAAGTAATGTTGCGACAGAGGCCGCAGCAAGTATCCCGTTTAATATTTTCTTATTTCTTTTCATTTCTTATCGATTGAGGATGCGAGATCCGTCGTGTAATCATTTATAGCTGATAAGTCTATAGGAGTAACTGCTGCCTCCTTTGAGGATGATGCCTCCTCATTTGCTGTCTTTACCTTTCCATATATGGACCAGCCGATCCAGACCACAAAGGCTGCACAGATGACTGCCGACACAAGTCCTATCAGAAATCTGTTCCTTTTCTGCTTTCTTACTATCTGCTTCCTGTGAAGCTTCTCCTCCTTATGCTCGAGTACCTTTTCCTGACTCATTAAACTATGCTCCTTTTTATACTTTAAGCGAATGCTTCTCTATAATTATATATTTTTTCCTACCTGTTTTCAAGGAAGTTCTTTTTGATAAGGCCTTGCTGTGGTAGAATATATCCCAGGCAGAAAGGAGTCCAGATGAATATAGTTTTTCTTGACAGGAAGTCACTAGGCGATGACCTCGATCTCTCAGACTTCAAAAGACTCGGAAACGTAACTGAGTACAATTTCACTGAGCCTGACCAGATGGAGGAGAGAGTAAGGGACGCTGACATCCTTATAGTAAATAAAACTCAGATCAATGAAGCCACTGTAGGAGGAGCCTCGCATCTGAAGGCAGTATGCGTGACCGCTACCGGAGTCAACAATATCGATATCCCTTATCTTGAAAGCCAGGGGATCCACTGGCACAATGTAGCCGGATATTCGACCGAATCAGTTGCCCAGCATACTATAGCCATTGCCCTTTATATGTATGAGCATCTGGCCTATTATGACAGATATACCTCATCAGGCCAATATGCAGAGGACGAGCTTTTCACTCATTTCGCAATGACCTTTCACGAGCTCTATGGAAAGCAGTGGGGAATAGCAGGCCTTGGAGCAATAGGTCACAGGGTCGCGCAGATTGCCGCCTCCTTTGGATGCAGAGTCGTTTACTATTCGACCTCAGGCGTTGACAGGGCAGAGCCATATCCCCGCCTTGACTGGGAAGAATTCCTGACTACATCTGACCTGATCTCTATCCATTCTCCGCTTAATAAAACTACCGAAGGGCTATTTGACAGTCAGGCATTTGAACATATGAAAAACGATGCTATTCTTGTAAATGTAGCAAGAGGTGCCATAATCAACGAAAAGGATCTGGCATATGCCCTTGATAACGGTGAGATAAAAGCTGCTGCGCTTGATACCCTGACTGTCGAGCCTATGTCCAAATCTTCTCCCTTCCTTCGTATGAAGCATAAGGACAGGCTGCTTATCACTCCGCATATAGGCTGGGCCTCTACGGAGGCAAGGCAGAGACTCATGAGGATAGTACTTTCTCAAGTAAAGGAAGAAATTTAAAAAAAGCCCTTGCATTACGTTCTTCTTTGTGATATTATAGTCAAGTCGCGGATGTAGGCGCGGCTTAACATGGCTCCGTGGTCAAGCGGTTAAGACATCGCCCTTTCACGGCGGTAACACGGGTTCAATTCCCGTCGGAGTCATTTATGGATCCTTAGCTCAGTTGGTTAGAGCAACCGGCTCATAACCGGTCGGTCCTGGGTTCGAGTCCCCGAGGATCCACTATTTTGTACGGCCTGGTGGCTCAGTTGGTTAGAGCGCCGCCCTGTCACGGCGGAGGTCGAGGGTTCGAACCCCTCTCAGGTCGTTTTGCCGTAAGCATCTGCTTTAGGGCAAAGGGCCGGCGTGGCGGAACTGGCAGACGCGCAGGACTTAAAATCCTGTGGTGGTGACATCGTACCGGTTCGATCCCGGTCGCCGGCACTTGCATAGTATATCAGACTATGTTATAATTGATATTTGTTGAGACCATTATCGGTCATTTGTGTGCTCGTAGCTCAGCTGGATAGAGCACTTGGCTACGGACCAAGGTGTCGGGGGTTCGAATCCTCTCGGGCACGCTAGATTTATATCTCCCGGATCTTTCAAGGATCCGGGAGATTTTTTATTCTCTTCTTTTTTATCAAAGCAAAAAGATGCCCCACCCTGCTTAGCAGGATGGGGTATTCTACTCATCACCCTATATGATCTCTGTCATGACTTTGTAGCATACATGAAGTACTTCATGCCGTAAACTGTGCCGAAAGCACCCTTTACGTTTCTCTTTACCATATAGATATCATTATAGTAATAGATCGGGATTATTGCCCAGGTATCCATCAGCATATCCTCTGCCTGATGCATCAGATCTACGCGGGATGCGAAGTCTGTTGACTTCCTGATCTTATCTACAAGCTTGTCATAGTCAGCCCAGTTCTGAGGAGCTGATGAATGCTTGTCCATATCACGTCCCAGCTGGCTGTCGTTGTTTCCTGAATCGGTTGTATACATCTCAAGCATGTTGATAGGATCGTTGTAGTCGGCAAGCCAACCCTCACGGGCTGCTGCGAAGTTGCCCTTCTGTCTGTCAGCTATAAGAACCTTCCAGTCCTCTGTCTGTACCTGCATATTGATTCCAAGTGCGGAGAGATCCTGCTGGATTGACTCGGCGACCTTCTTATGTCCTGAATCATCATTTAAGATATACTCAAACGAGATAGCCGGGCTGCACTTGTAGGTTCCGTCACCATTGTCTGTAAACTTATAGCCGCATCCCTCCAGAAGTTTTTTAGCCTCCTCTACGGAATCCTGACCGGTCTTGTCCGCATCATAATAGCTCTTGTTCTTGAACTCTCCGCCGTCACCATCGCTCATTCCTGCCGGGATGAATGAATCAGCAAGCTTCTGGCCTGTCTGTCCGACAGTATCAACAATATATTTCCTGTCGATAAGAAGAGCGATTGCATGTCTGAAATCCTTGGCCTGCTGCTCTGTCATGTTCTTGAAGAGATCTGAGTTTACATTGAATCCCAGATAGTAGGTTCCAAGGTTATCCATAATATTGAACTCTTTATTGTTCTTTACAGACTTGATCTCATCGTTTGGTACTGTATCAATGAAGTCAAGATCGCCCTTATTGTAGGCTGCATAGGTAGTGGTATCCTGAGCAGACAGCATGAAATGGATCTGCTTGATCTTTACCTTTGATGCGTTATAGAAGTTGTCATTCTTTACATACTCCATTGACTCATCATGCTTCCATGACTTTAATGTGTATGCACCGTTTGAGACAAAGCCTGCCTCCTGTGACCATGTACCTGCAGGCACTTTGTCTGTAACTGACTTCTCTACATCCTTCTGGTATACAGGGAAGAATGTAGGGAAGGCAAGGAGATCATTGAAGTAAGGGCATGGATTTGTAAGCTTAATCTTTAAGGTATAATCGTCTAAAGCCTCTACATCAAGCTTATTTCCCTTACGGGCAATTATATCAAAGAGATATGCATATTCTGATGCTGTCTTCTTGTCTATAACCCTGTTCCAGGAATATAAGAAATCTTTTGCTGTAAGAGGATCTCCGTTTGACCACTTGGTCTTCTTGAGCTTAATAGTATACTCTGTCTTGTCTGATGAAACCTCAGGCATTCCGTCTGCTATGTCCGGAACAAGCTTCTGATCCTGATCATAGGTATAAAGTCCGGCAAAGGAATTGATGATATAGATTCCTCCGTCGACTGCTGTGTTAAGAGCCGGATCTATAGACTGAGGCTCAGGTCCGATATTGATGTTTAACACATCATCATCGTGGTTTTCCTTTGTGGCCTTGTCAGCGACCTTTGCGGATCCGCTGGCTCCTCCCTTGCTTCCTCCGCAGGCAGCCATGGAAAGTGCCATAGAGGATGCAAGAAGCAATGCAAGTAACTTCTTCTTCATAAGTTTTCCTCCTTATAAAACTATTGATCTATTGAGAACCATCATCTGATGGATACTCACTATTTATTGAAGCAGGCAACCATATGCCCGTTTCCTCTGTCTGTAAGAGGCGGACGATGCATAGCACACTCCTCTGTAGCATAGGCGCATCTGGTCCTGAAAGGACATCCCTTTGGCATCTTCAGCGGAGACGGAACATCACCCTCAAGAACTATCCTGTGGCTTTCTCTTGCTGTCTTAGGATCCGGAATCGGAACCGCAGACAGAAGAGAAAGAGTATATGGATGGATAGGATTGTCATTAAGTTCATCCGCATCTGCAATCTCCATCAGATGACCAAGATACATAACTGCTATCCTGTCCGAGATATGATGTACTACAAGCAGGTCATGAGCTATGAAAAGATAGGCAAGACCCAGCTTGTCCTGAAGCTCTTCAAACATATTTATGACCTGAGCCTGGATAGAGACATCAAGAGCAGAAACTGGCTCATCACAGACGATAAACTTAGGATTTACAGCCAGAGCTCTTGCTATACCTATACGCTGTCTCTGCCCGCCTGAAAACTCATGGGCATATCTCATGGCATGCTCTGCATTGAGTCCTACGGTCTCCATCAGAGAAAGGATCTTCTCTCGTCTCTCTGCCTTATTCTTATAGAGATGATGGACGTCAAGCGGCTCTCCTATGATATCCTCGACTGTCATCAGAGGATCAAGGGATGAATATGGATCCTGGAAGACCATCTGCATCTTCTTCCTGTAAGGAAGCATATTCTTCTTCACGGGATTCTTGATAAGTGGCTTTCCCTTTTCATCAAGGATCACATTGCCCTTTTCATCATAGCTTTCACCGCTGTCGAACAGCACGTCTCCGTCAAAAACTATACGTCCCGCGGTCGGCTCATAAAGCCTTAGAAGTGAACGGCCTACTGTCGTCTTTCCGCATCCTGATTCTCCTACAAGGCCTAAGGTCTCGCCCGGCTTTATAGCAAAAGACACGTCGTCAACTGCCTTTAGCGGTACCTTATGAAAGCCCGAGGAAACAGGAAAGTACTGTTTTAGGTGGCTTACCTCAACGAGGTTTTTTTCCTCTGCCATATCATTCTCCTTCCTTTTCTTCAAGAGCTTCCTTGATATTCATAAAGCAGGCTGCCCTGTGACCCTGACCTACCGCGATCTCATCCGGCTTCTGATGAAGACAAATCTTCATGGCATTGGCACATCTCGGACAGAAGGCACAGCCCTCAGGCAGGTTTAACATATTGATTGGAGTACCTCCTATTGGAACCAGCTTCTCATTCATATTGTCAGCTCTTGGTATGGAACGGAGTAGCCCCTTGGTATATTCATGAGCCGGTCTATAGAAGATATCATCGGCGTTTCCTCTCTCACAGACTCTTCCTCCATACATGACCATTATCTCATCGCACATGGAGGCTATCACGCCCAGATCATGTGTAACAATAATGATCGCCATACCAAGCTTCTTCTGCAATGACTGCATTAGCTCAAGTATCTGGGCCTGGATAGTAACATCAAGAGCTGTTGTAGGCTCGTCGGCAATAAGGACGTCAGGCTCACAGCAAAGGCTCATGGCTATCATGATACGCTGCCTCATGCCGCCCGAAAGCTCATGCGGATACTGCCTCATCCTTACCTCCGGCTCATTTACTCCTACCAGCTTAAGCATCTCGACTGCCCTGTCATAGGCCTGCTTCTTTGTCTTGTCAGTATGAAGTCTTACAGCCTCTATCAGCTGATAGCCTATGGAAAAGGTCGGATTAAGAGAAGTCATAGGGTCCTGAAAAATGATAGATATGTTCTTTCCTCTGAACTTCTCCATCTTCTTTTCATTCCATCCAAGGATATTTTCGCCCTTGAAAAGGATTTCTCCCTTTGTAACCTTTCCTGTCGCTGCTAAGATCTGCATTATCGAATAAGCGGTGACAGATTTTCCTGAGCCAGACTCTCCTACTATTCCCATTGTCTCTCCCGGGCGCAGGTTGAAGTTTACTCCGTTTACGGCCTGGACCTCTCCGTTTTCAGTAAAGAAACTGGTGTGGAGATCCTTAACCTGTAAAATATACTTTTCTTCTTCACTCATAATGATCTCCTTTAATTCAGCTTCGTATCAAACGCATCCCTTAAACCATCACCAAGAAGGTTGAAGGCTAAAACGATAAGCGAGATAACGACAGCCGGTATGACCAGTCTAAGAGGATAGGTCTGCATTGCTCCTCTCGCATCATTTGCCAGAGAGCCAAGCGATGTAAGCGGGATATTTACACCGAGTCCTATGAAGGAAAGGAAGCTCTCTGTAAATATGGCGCTCGGAATCTGAAGTGCCGTTGTGATTATTATTATGGACAGGCAGTTAGGGATAATGTGGGTCCTTAGTATCCGCCCGTTCGATGTACCTATGCTCTTTGCGGCAAGCACATACTCATTATTCTTTATCTGCAGGATCTGTCCTCTTATTAGCCTTGCCATTCCTACCCAGTAGAGAAGAGCAAATACTATGAACATAGAGATCATATTTACTCCTAGCTTGGCAAGCCCCGTCCCCTGGATAAGAGGGGTAAGTGTCTGCTGCAGTACTACCGAAAGCAGGATGATTATAAGCATGTCAGGAAGCGAATATATGACATCGACTATCCTCATCATTATAAGGTCGACTGTACCTCCAAAGTACCCTGCTATAGAGCCGTAGATAAGCCCTATGATAAGGACCATGACCGCTGCAACTATCCCTACCATAAGCGATACTCTTGTGCCGTATACAACGCGGATAAAATAGTCTCTTCCCATCGAATCAGTTCCGAACAGATGAGGGAAAAGCTTCTTTCCGCTGTCCTCCATATACTGGGTCTCAAGCTGCGAATATTCCATTGGTCCTAAGTTGGTCGCGCTCTTGTCTCTGCGACCATTTACCGTTATTATGGTCTGGTAGGAATAGGGACAAATATGCGGTGCTATTACAGCGATCGCTATCAGTATGATAAGAACTACTATACTTGCCATAGCCAGCGGATTCCTTCTAAGCTTCCTCATTCCGTCCCGGAAGAAGGTTGAAGACTCACCCATTACATCCTGCTGCCTCTTTTCCTCGTCACTGGCCTTTTCAAAGTCACTTGCGTTAAACTTCGAAAGATCTATCTGAGAGCTCAGGAAGGCTCTCTTACTGTACTTTTCTTCTGCCATCTCAAAGCTCCTTTATTCGAATGTGATACGCGGATCGATTATCTTGTATAGAATATCTGTGATCAGGTTTGCTATTATCATCAGAAGTGCGAGGAATATCGTCACTGCCATGATATATGGATAATCCCTGTTATTGATACTCTGAACAAACATTGTTCCAAGTCCGGGTATTGTAAAGATACTCTCGATGACCATCGATCCTGTGATGATATAGGCGAACTCAGGTCCGACATAGGTGATCACAGGAATAAGGGCATTTCTTAAGGCATGGACAAAGATGACCTTAAGCTTCGGCACACCCTTGGCGCGGGCTGTGGTTATATAATCCTGATTCAGTGCATCAAGCATGGATGTCTTTGTGAGCCTTGTGATATAGGCCATTGGATAAACCGCAAGCGATATGACCGGCAGAATGAAGTTAGGATGGTTGACATCCCATACCGGTATCAGCTGAAGCTGCATACAGAAAAGGAGCATCAGAAGCGTCGCTAGAACAAATGATGGTATCGCTGTCCCAAGCGTAGTGAGAACTACCAACACCCTATCCGGCCATTTATTTCTCGTCAGCGCCTGGATCGAGCCAAATATGATCCCAAGGATCAGTGCCAGTATCAGAGCTGAAACTCCAAGCTTAGCAGATACTCCGAACCTTGACCTAAGATCAGGCCAGATTGCTCTCTGAGTCTTTAACGAAATACCCCAGTCGCCATGAAGGAAGTTCTTCATGTAATTGAAGTACTGGACTCCGACCGGCTTATCGAGCCCATATCTCTTGTTCAGGGTCGCGATGACCTCCTTTGACATGGCCTTCTCAGATGTGAATGGTCCGCCCGGGATCAGGTTCATCACAAAGAAGGTTATGGCGCTTACGATAATAAACGCCACAATGGCCATGACAACTCTTTTCACAATGTACTTTGCCACTTTTCTTTTCTCCTTGCTTATATTTTTATTTGCACTAACGCAAATTCAAGCCTTGATATTAAAAAAGTGCAGATAATGTCCTACTTATCTGCACTCCCTTGTGTTTATCAATAGTCTCCATTCTGCCTGGGATAATTTATTTTGTTAAAGTGTTAAAACGGTAAACTATATTGCTTATTCACAGTTTCTTCACAACAATGTCCATTATACATATTCATGAATAAATGTCAACAGAAACTTGAAATTTATCTAATGTTTATTTTTCTTATATTAGCGCTGTTTATCGGTGATGTTTTAAATTGGCAAAGTATAAATATAATATTTATTAGTAAACTATATAGATATAATTGCGTTTCTATGCATATTTATACATAAAAATACAAAAAAGGACCGGCTCAAGCGGCCAGTCCCTGATCCCTAATCCCTATCATCTAATATAGCGGTAAAAATTGCTTTCATAATTGTTTAGATAATCCTGCAGAGCATTCATAAGATTTATGTTGTCTGCGAAAAGGATCATAGTGATCACTAAAAGGACGATCGAAACAGCAGCACAGATTATCCCTGCTATCGCAAAGCCGTTGTTCTTTCTCTTCGAAAGAGAGATAATGCCGAATACGATAGAAAGGATTGCCGGCAGAACGTTAACGAATGAGCAGAAGCAGAGAAGGGAGATAATTCCAAGCACCATTGAGGCGATCCCGAACCCTCTTGATGGATCCTGCTGATAGTAGCCATTATAGGGCTGATATGGATTCTGAGGATATCCGTTTCCATTATTCCAGGCATTCTGCCCATCAGGACCGTAGCCAGGGCCAGTCTGTCCGTAAGGACCGTAGCCAGGGCCAGTCTGTCCGTAAGGACCGTAGCCAGGGCCAGTCTGTCCGTAAGGACCATAGCTGTTATTTCTATTGCCCCCATTCTGGCTCTGCCTGTATGCCTGCCACTGATCAGGGTTCACGCGACATCCCTGATCTCTATTGCCATTCATACCATAAGAATCAGGTCTGCCCTGCTCTGTACTTCCACTATCCAAAACCGGTCCGTTCTGGCTCTTATCTATATCCGAATCCTGCTCCTGCGTCTCCTCCGCAAAGATATCCTGCTCTGACGGCTTTTGATCCGGATCCTCATTGCTACCATTATTATAAAAATTGTTGTTATCCATAGATTCTCCTAATTTATATCGATCATTTTGGCGGCTTTAACGGATCTATACCTAATCCGGCAAAATAAGAAGCCCCAATGATAAATACCAGTATGTATATGACAATGTAGACAGCTGATATGACAGCGCCGCAGATCACAAGTCTGTCGTTTTCCTCACTTGATCTTCCATGCAGTACTGCGAAGACTATAGAGGCTATTGCCGAGGCAAGCCCTAAATACCATCTGAGGCAGCTCAAAATGAGAGATCCGATGCTTAGTACAAAGCATAATATTCTGTATACTGATAATTTAGTGTCTTTTTTGTCCATAAGTATGCTACAATGTATTCATTCAGCAGCTTATATCGAGGTTTTAAGTATGGTTTACGTATTTGGCTCCCAGGTGATCTATTATCAGCACATTCCCGGAAAGGAGAATGCCGCCCCTCTGATCCTGCTTCATGGAAACGGTGAGGATCATCATATATTTGACACCCTCTGTGACTCCCTTGGAGAGGATTTCGACATCTATGCCCCTGACAGCAGGGGTCACGGTCTGTCTGCCTGTCCAAAAGAGCTCCACTATCAGGATATGGCAGATGATCTCTATCGCTTTATCACAGAGCTTGATATAAGGAAGCCTCTTATTGTCGGTTTCTCTGACGGAGGAATCACTGCTCTTATATTTGCCTCCACCTACTCTCATCTATGCAGCGGAATCATATGCTGCGGAGCCAATACATGCCCTAAGGGACTTACTGGCCAGGAACGTATGGCGATAAAGAAGGCAATGAAAAGAAAGCTGTCCTCTCACGGCAGCTCGGATACTGATATAGATACTGTATCAAGTCAGGTCTTTGCTGCAAGCGGAGCCTTGGAAAGACTTATGCTGACCGAGCCTGATATATCAGAGAAGATGCTTGGACAGATCTCTGTCCCAGTCCTGGTCCTGTCTGGAGAAAATGACCTGGTAAAAAAGTCTGATACAATGAAGATCTTCTCCTCCATACAAAAAAGTCAGCTCCGTATCCTCCCCGGGGAGAATCACGGAAGCTATGTGATCGGGTCTGACAGGCTTTCCTCCTTTATAAGAGACTTCTGGGCTATCTTTACTGATTGATCTTATGCTTAGGGATAAGCTTTTCTATCCCTCCCATATAAGGCCTTAAAACCTCCGGAATGCTTACTGTACCGTCAGCATTCAGATTGTTCTCAAGGAAGGCTATGAGCATTCTCGGAGGAGCTACTACTGTATTATTCAGTGTATTTGCAAAATACTTCCTGCCATCTGCAGCCTTTACCCTGATACCAAGTCTTCTGGCCTGAGCATCTCCTAAGTTGGAGCAGCTTCCTACCTCAAAATACTTCTTCTGTCTCGGGCTCCATGCTTCGACATCACAGCTCTTGACCTTTAGGTCTGCAAGATCTCCTGAGCAGCACTCCAGTGTACGTACAGGTATATCCATGCTGCGGAAAAGCTCTACCGTATAGCTCCAGAGCTTATTATACCAGTCCCAGGCCTCTTCAGGTCTGCAGACCACTATCATCTCCTGCTTTTCAAACTGATGGATACGATAGACTCCTCGCTCCTCTATTCCATGAGCTCCCTTTTCCTTACGGAAGCAAGGTGAATATGAGGTCATTGTATAAGGCAGCTTTTCCTCGTCATTTAAGGTGTCCTTATAGCGTCCTATCATAGAATGCTCTGAGGTACCGATCAGATAGAGATCCTCACCCTCGATCTTATACATCATCGCATCCATCTCATCGAAGCTCATGACTCCGTCAACGACAGCGGAATGGATCATATAAGGCGGGATGCAGTAGGTGAAGCCCTTGCCTATCATGAAATCCCTGGCATATGCGAGTACAGCCGAATGAAGTCTTGCTATATCTCCGAGCAGATAATAGAATCCGTTTCCAGCCACCTTGCCGGCAGCATCGAGATCTATGCCGTCGAAGCTTTCCATGATATCAGTATGATATGGAACAGGGAAGTCAGGAACGACCGGCTCACCAAATTTCTCTATCTCCTGATTGCAGGAGTCGTCAGGTCCTATAGGCACAGAAGGATCTATGATATTAGGGATCACCATCATATCATCCCTTACCTTCTTCTGATACTCCTTTTCCTTCTCTTCGAGCTCCGTAAGCCTTGCGGCATTGGCACTTACCATTGCCTTGGTCTTTTCAGCCTCGTCCTTCTTTCCTTCCTTCATCAGGATGCCTATCTGCTTTGAAAGACGGTTTCTCTCGGCACGGAGGTTATCAGCCTCACCCTTTGCCTCTCTTGAAAGAGCGTCATACTTTATAACTTCATCTACTAGCGGAAGCTTCTTGTCCTGGAACTTTTTCTTTATGTTCTCACGGACTGCATCCGGATTTTCTCTAAGAAACTTAATGTCAATCATAAATGCTCCTGATCAAAAAAACTTTCCTGATAATGGATACCTATCTGTGAGCTTCTGGATGATAGCTCTTGCAGCAGGAATTCCCTCTTCCTTTTCATCGATCACAGCAGCTATTGCCTCTGCTACCTGATCGAAATCATCCTCCTTAAGACCTCTTGTGGTTGCCGCAGGTGTTCCGAGACGGATTCCTGAGGTCACAAACGGGCTCTTAGGATCATTAGGAACAGTATTCTTGTTGGCTGTGATATGAGCCTCATCAAGCCATGCCTCAACCTCCTTGCCTGTAAGTCCCTTATTTATCAGGTCAACAAGCATCAGATGATTGTCCGTACCGCCAGAAACGATATCGATCCCCCTGCTCATAAGACCGTTTGACAGGGCCTTTGCATTTAGGATGATCTGGTGGGCATATTCCTTGAACTGCGGGCTTAATGCCTCTTTGAAGCAGACTGCCTTTGCTGCTATCACATGCATAAGAGGGCCACCCTGAATTCCCGGGAAGACTGCTTTATTAAGCTTGTACTTCTCGCTTGCCTCCTTTGTCGCAAGGATAAGTCCCCCTCTAGGTCCGCGAAGAGTCTTGTGGGTAGTAGTCGTCACAATATCTGCATATGGTACAGGAGACTGATGATAGCCTGTTGCCACAAGGCCTGCTATATGAGCCATATCTACCATAAGGACCGCCCCGACCTCGTGAGCTATCTCAGAAAATTTCTTGAAGTCAATAGCCCTTGCATAGGCACTTGCTCCGGCAATGATCATCTTTGGTCTGCATTCCTTTGCTATCTCCTCGACTCTTGTATAGTCAATGAAGCCCTGATCATTTACTCCGTAAGGAACAATATTGAAATATGTCCCTGAGAAATTAGCCGGTGATCCATGGGTCAGATGTCCGCCGTGATCAAGGCTCATTCCCATTATGGTATCACCAGGCTTGCATACAGCATATTCAACTGCCATATTTGCCTGAGCACCTGAATGAGGCTGGACATTTGCATACTCTGCTCCGAAGAGCTCCTTTGCTCTTTCTCTGGCCAGATCCTCTACTATATCGACCTTCTCACAGCCACCATAATATCTGTGTCCAGGGTAGCCTTCTGCATACTTGTTGGTAAGGATGCTTCCCATAGCGCTCATAACCGCAGGGCTTACCCAGTTCTCCGAGGCGATAAGCTCAATGTGGCTCTGCTGGCGGTCGAACTCCTCGCAGATAGCCTCTGCTACTTCAGGGTCTTCGTTTCTGATGTCGTCAATAGTGTACATGTTTCCTCCTGTAAAAAAAGGCCGGGACGGACCCGGCCTGGTCACTATACTATAGCACCATTATTATACTTGTCCGGCTTTACTACCGGTTTCTTCTTCTTTTTCCTTGCGTTTGGTCCCTGCTTCTGATCAGTCTCATCGCCTTTTCCTATATGGACTCTTGCCACATACCAGAGAGGAGTAGCTACGAAGATAGATGAGTAGGTACCGCAGATAACTCCTACGAGCAGAGGGAAGGCAAACTCCCTTATCGATGATACTCCAAGGATAAGGAGCATTATTATAGTAAGAGCTGTCGTAAACGATGTACTTAAGGATCTTGTCAGTGTCTCCGTCACAGATTTATCAGAGATGTCACTGAGTACAGCAGCTGTCTTCTGCTTGCTTGTATTGCGCAGATTCTCACGGATACGGTCGAATACCACGATCGTATCGTTTATCGAATATCCTACTATAGTAAGGATACAAGCCACAAAGGCTGAACCAACCGACAGCCTGAATACCGCATATACGCCAAGAGTGACCAGCACATCATGGCAGAGTGCCAGTACAGCTGATGTAGCAAATCTGACATCACGGAACCTGAACCAGATGTAGAAGAGAATCATGATAACAGAAACGATCACAGCTATAATAGAAGTACGTCTCATCTCTCCAGAGATGGTACCGCTTATGTTCTGTGTCTGTACGTCAGACTCCTTTACTCCGAAGCTCTTGTTCAGCAGGCTGTTAAGCTTTTCTCTCTCTGACAGATCAAGAGTACGTGTCTTGAAGATTATCTGGTTTCCTCCAGTCACCTTCTGACTCTGTACGTTTGCATCTCCTGTTACCTTCTCGATAACCGGCACTATCTTCTCATCAATCTGCTCGATAGAATAATTCTTTGAGAAGTTAACAGTGGTAGATGTACCGCCTGAGAACTCAAGTGAATAATTGAGAGCCTTTCCTGTCGAAGCCTTGTATCCGATCATTGAGATGACCCCGATAGCAATAAGTGTAAGAGATATACCGAAGAAGATTGCCTTTTTCCTGATAAGAGGCATAGTCCTTACATTCCAGAGATGGCCATAAATCTTTGCATCTGTACAGCCGAAGTTGTAGAAGGAGTTCATAAGACCTCTTGTGATAAAGAGGGCTGTAAACATGGACAGGCAGGTACCGAGTCCTAAAGTAATGGCAAAGCCCTTTACTGTTCCGGTTCCTATCACTCCTAAGACAAATGCGACGATAAGAGTCGTTATATTACCATCGAGGATGGCTGACAGCGCTCTCCTGAATCCTGTCTGCATAGCAGCCTTTACTGTACGGCCTGCTGCTATCTCTTCCTTTATTCTTGAGAAGATGATGACATTCGCATCGACTGCCATTCCTATACTTAAGATGATACCGGCTATACCCGGCAGGGTAAGAGTGATATCAAATACCTGAAGTATGCTTATAATAAGCTCTGTATAAAGAAGAAGGGCAAGTGAAGCCATTGCTCCAGGGAAGAGATAGGCTATGCACATGAAGATCATCACGAGCAGAAGTCCGATTCCTGCTGCCATAAGTGATGTCTTTAAGGCATTGGATCCAAGCTGGGCTCCTACTATCTCTGACTGGATCTCCTTAAGCTTGATATCGAGACCACCGATACGGATATATGAAGCAAGGTTCTGAGCCTCCTCTATATCCTTCATTCCGTTTATCACACAGTTACCGTCCGAGATCTCCTCGTTAACACTCGGTACTGATACAAAATTGCCATCATAGTAGATACCGATAGTATCATGGCTGTCTGCAGCTGCTTCCTTTGTCGCAGCCGCGAATGCGGATGCGCCCTCGCTCTTTAGCGAGATGGATACGACAGGCTCCTTATTTCCAGTATTATTGGAATCCTCGTAAACTGCCTGTGCGCTCTTTACCTCTGATCCGTCCAGAACGATTGAGCCGTTCTGCTTTAAGCTCTTGATAGTCACGCCGTCAGACAGCTTATACTGTCCGGTCTTCTGATCATAGGTGTAGTTCTCTTTGCCGCTTGAATCCTTGTGCTTTATGAAATATAGATCACCAGGTGTCCCAAGCTGCTCCAGAATCTTGTTGGCATCCTTTACTCCAGGGATCTCGACAGCGATTCTGTCGTCACCCATCTGGTATACATTAGCCTCTGTCGTGTTTGACTCGCTTCCCAGATCGTTCTCTATACGCTTCTGAAGCTTGTAGATAGTATCCTGGATCTGGGTTTTCGTAGCCTTGCCCTTTATCTGGTAAGTGATCGATGCTCCTCCTGCCAGATCAAGTCCCAGCTTCAGACTGTTCTTACCATCTTTTAAGGTATCCCTTATCACTGTAAGAGAAAAATACCCCAAGAGCACTACGACTGCAAGAAAGGCGCAAAAAAATGCGACTGATTTTCCCTTCTTCGGTTTCATTGTTGTTACACTCCTTGTTACATTTTAGGACGCTGTCAGGGCTGACAGTGCCTGATCTCATTCTCCTTTTTCCCTGTATGCTGCCTTAAGCATGATAGCACACTCTATCCTCTTCTTCTCAAGAGCACATCCTATCTCATAGACATCCCTCAGGTTGCCTGTGAAATTATAGGCGTTTGCGCTGCATCCGCCACTACAGTAGAACCTGGCAAAGCATTCACGGCACTTAGGGCGTGAATATACATTGCAGCCCTTGAATTCAGTCACTATATCGTCCCGGCTGATTCCATTATATACATCTCCGATACAGAAATCGGTCTTTCCGACGAACTGATGGCATGGATAGATTGAACCATCTGGAGTAACTGATACATACTCGGTACCTGAGCCGCAGCCACTTAGTCTCTTATAGACGCATGGGCCTCCCTCCAGATCTATCATGAAATGGAAGAAGTTGAATTCCTCCGGCGTGCCATGACGCTTTATCATCTCTCTAGATAGAATATCATACTGTTCACACAGAACAGGAATATCCTCCGTACGCAGCGAATATGGCGCTTCCCTTGGAGCCACTACCGGCTCAATGCTTATCTGCCTAAATCCCAGATCGGCC
This sequence comes from Candidatus Weimeria sp. HCP3S3_B5, assembly GCF_052064335.1. Lineage (NCBI taxonomy): Bacteria > Bacillati > Bacillota > Clostridia > Lachnospirales > Lachnospiraceae > Candidatus Weimeria > Candidatus Weimeria sp. HCP3S3_B5. Next base: position 24,280 of record NZ_JBQHVU010000008.1, read on the forward strand.
AGAGCAAGAATATCCTTGGCAAAATCGAGATTGTATCTCGTATATGTACCGCGGACATAATACTGCTTCCCCAGAGCCTCTCTCATGGCAGCAAACTTCTGATACTTAGGGACTATTATGTCCCATGTCGGATCGCCGTTATGGAAGGGTCTCATCCTGTCATGGATCTCTTTCCTTCCATCGATCGACATAACGACATTGTCCATTTCCTGATTGGCAAATTCCATTATCTCGTCATTCAGGAGTATACCGTTCGTCGTGAATGTGAAGCGGAAGTGCTTGCCTGCCTCCTTCTCTCTCTGTCTGCCGTAGGCAACAAGCTGCTTTACGACATCGAAGTTAAGAGTGGGCTCTCCTCCGAAGAAATCCACCTCGAGATTCCTTCTCTGTCCTGAATGTGAGATAAGAAAATCGAGAGCCGCCTTTCCGGTCTCAAAGCTCATAAGCTCCGCCTTTTTTCCGAAATAAAGGCCCTCGTCAGCAAAACAGTATTCACAGCTCAGATTACAGGCATGAGCCACATTAAGACACATAGCCTTAACAACCGTTGGCCGTCTGGTGTAATCTATCACTCTGTCCTGATATGGATCAGGTGTGAACAGAGCCTTCTGATCCTTAAGCTGGGTGATCTCGTCGTAGGCCTCCCTGATATCCTCCTCCGTCTCTTGCGGATATTTCCTGGCGATATCTGAGATGACCTCCTCCTTACTCTTCTGCTCATATTCACCTATCATATCATAGGTAGGATCATCAACTATATGGATGGCTCCTGAATTCACATCAAGGACAATGTCATATCCATTATTCTTGTAATGATGAATCAAATCATAAACCTCTGCAGTCGCTTAAATCATCTCTGTGCAGGATTCTCGCAGTGCTGGTTGCCTACTGTGCAGCTGGTCTTACATGCTGACTGGCATGAGGTCTGGCACTCACCGCATCCGCCGTGCTCAACTGTGTTCTGAAGTCTCTTTTCATTTAATGTCTCAATGTGTTTCATAAAAATATCCTTTCCTGAATAATTTTGTTTCTAAACATACTGTAAAACTATAACACAATTCAAAGGAAAATAAAAGTCTTTTATTTTTCTTTGACTGTTGCCTTTTCTACGCAGTATTCAAGGGCCTTGTTGACTCTGTATATCATCTGCAGATAGTCCTTTCCCTCTGTGGCAGTAGAGCCGTATTTCTTATAAACCTGCACAGCGTCCTGGCCATCTGTGGCAAGGGACTTTATATAGCTGTTGAAGCCGGTCTTATCGAGGCTTATTCCCTCCTTGTCAGCTATAGCTGTAAATACAAGCTCTGTCTTTACGTTTTTCTTTACTGTTTCCTTTATCTTCTTATCGAATTCCTCCTCTGTGGTTCCGTACTGCTTCAGAAAGGTCTTCCACTGCTTCTTTGTGATGCCGTTCTGGGTCATGTACTGGTCCTTCAGATTCTCTGTTCTTTTCGTCAGAAGACCCTTAGGATATCCGTTTACCCTGCAATTTTTAAGCACCGCCTTCATGACAAGCTGTCTTGTCTTTGATGTCTTTTCAGACTTGTTGTTTTCAGCAAGCTTCTTCTTTGCATAATCATAGAAGGCATCCTTTGTCTCCACATTGAAGTTCTTCTTTAAAAAAGCCTTATCCACACTATCAATATCAGCCTTCTTGCAGATATAGTTCACTGTGAACTGAAAGGTGACCTCCTTGCCGGCAAGATCCGTCGCCTGATAGTCCTTCGGGAAGGTGACTTTTGAATCAACCTTGCTTCCGACCTCAGCTCCGACAAGACCGTCGGTAAATCCATCTATATAACCCGTCCCACTTGATGCATCCTTATTTCCTGAGACATCTATCGTCACATCTGTAGCAGTACCGCCGTCAAAGGCCTTGCCGTCCTTCATTCCCTTATAATCAACGTTTACTATGGAATCCTTTTCAACCTTGGTCTTGGTTGAATCTTTTATAAACCCACCTGCATTTGAAATAAGCGTCTGCTCATAATCCTTTACAGCTGCGTCATCTGTCTTATAGGCTTTGGTGAGGCTTACCTCAACTCCCTTATAATCTCCCAGAGTCACATAATCAGCTGCCTTATATGTTCCGGTCGAAGCCTTCTTAGCCCCCTGTGTTTTCTTTCCTGCTCTGCTAGTACATCCGCCTGTGATCACCATTGCTACCGCAATGATCCCTGCTGCAATTCTTCTGTTCATATTAGTTCTCCTTTTCAAACAGTAAAGAATTCTACCATAATCCACCTGTTCTTTCAACTATAATGTCTTGATATCGGCAGGTTAAAATGATAGAATTATATTGTTTTGAAACTAATTCAAAGGAGTAATAAATCTATGCTTTATCCAAATTCAGTTCCTCTCTTCCTTGCTATCGGACCACTGGCGATCACCCTTATCGTTATTGCCGCTGTCCTCGTCGCAGCCACCATAGTCCTTGCGATCCTTGGCAAGAAGGCACAAAAAAGAGCCGACGAGCAGCAGGAGCAGATTGATGCCACTGCCCAGACCTACACTATGCTGATCATTGATAAGAAAAAGATGAGGATAACCGAAGCAGGGCTTCCTGCATCGGTTACAGCCAATACACCATGGTACTCGAAGCGGGCCAAGGCTCCTGTCGTAAAAGCCAAGGTCGGGCCAAAGGTAATGACCTTCATCTGCGACCCTGAGGTCTTCGATCTGATCCCTGTCCATAAGGAGGTAAAGGCCAGAGTCTCAGGTCTTTATATAAGCCGTGTCCAGGGTGCACACGGAACTCATATCACTCCTCCTGCCAAGGAGAAGAAGGGACCTCTGGCATGGGCCAGACGTAAGGTAAGGGAAGCCCAGAAGGAAAAGGCTAAGGAAAAGAAGAATTCAAAGAAGAAATAAGGAGTCCCTTCGGGGCTCTTTTTTTTTTTGCAAAACTGGTTGAGCTTGATTTATCATCTGAATTCCGTTATAATATTTTGTATACAGCATTCAAGAAAAAACAATCGCTAATTGGACTATTTTTGAAACAATGAAAGGAACCTGGTGAAATCAGTAATCGAAAGGGCTTATGCTAAAATAAATATAGGGCTCTCTATCACCGGGAGGCGTGATGATGGATATCATCTGCTTTCCATGGTAATGCAGACGGTGGGTCTGTATGATTCGATAGGGATCTACCGAACCAATGACAGATATGAGATATCTATGGATATGGATTATGCTGGTTCCCATCCCGAGGAAGAGATCACCTGCGACGAGAGCAATCTCTGTATCAGGGCAGCAAAACTGATCTGCTCTCTCCTGCCCGAGAGTCATGGATACTATATCCATCTGACCAAGAATATTCCAGTCGCTGCCGGTATGGCTGGCGGAAGCTCTGATGCCGCCGCTGTACTTCGCGGTATAAATGCTATCGAGGGTCATATCTTCTCCTCCGATCAGCTAAGGGCTATGTCTGTTTCCTTAGGTGCCGATGTTCCCTACTGTATCGACGGAGGCCTGTGTCTCTGCGAAGGTATCGGAGAGAAGATCACTCCGATCGATGCATCACTAAAGACGCATATCCTGCTTGCAAAGCCACCATGCGGAGTTTCAACCCCAGCTGCATACAAATGGTTCGACTGCCATCCCGATTCCGCAGGCGGCGATATAAATGCTGTGATCGATTCTATCAGAAAAGGTGATATGAAAGGCATCAGGGATAATATCCACAATGACCTTGAGGATGCTGCCAGGCACCTTGTCCCTTCTATCCCAGATATAGAAGAGATAATGGAGGAAAAGGGCGCGATTCTCTCAAGAGTCACAGGAAGCGGACCTACCGTATTTGGCTTCTTCTCATCTGAGGAGGAGAGAAGTGCTGCCTCATCCGAGATAAAGAGCAAGGGACTGTGTACGGATATTTTTTCAGTGGAGGCACTGACACCCGACTATGCCCATAAGGCAGAGCGGAAATAGAAAGGTTTATATATGGAACTTAAAATGGATTCAAATTCTGACCTTCCACTCAGGGATAATGTTTTCAATGCTCTAAGAGACGCCATACTGATGGGTGAGCTGGCTCCGGGTGAGCGGCTGATGGAGATACATCTGGCCAATAAACTGGGCGTTTCCCGTACTCCTATCAGGGAGGCTATCAGGATGCTCGAACAGGAGGGCCTGGCTGTCACCATCCCGAGAAAGGGTGCACAGGTAGCGAAGATGACCGAGAAGGATCTTCTCGATGTCCTCGAAATCAGGGATGCTCTTGATGAGCTGGCCGTATCCGATGCCTGCGAGAGAATGACATCAGAGGATTTCAGAAAGCTGGAGGATGCCATGCATGACTTCGTCGAGGTGACCAGGGCAAAGGATGTAAGGGCCATAGTTGAGGCTGATGAGGCCTTTCACAATGTGATCTATGAAGCCACCGGCAATCCGAAGCTGATGAACATCATACAGAATCTGAAGGAGCAGATGTACCGCTATAGATATGAGTACATCAAGCAGGACAAGGATTACTCCGATCTCGTAACAGATCATTCCAAGATTCTCGATGGTCTCAGGAGAAAGGATGTGAACTACGTCCGTTCCGTAATGCATGAGCATCTGCAGAACCAGGTTGACTCTGTCAAGAAGGTAATCCAGGAACAGAATGAGGATTCATAATGTCTTATGAAGTAAAGATCCACCTGAAATACGTCCAGAAGTCCAAAGACATGGCCGATATCAATCATACGGATACAAGCGGCCGTCTGTCTGTCTCCTCGGGAAGCAGATTTCTCCTGAGATTTGATACCACAGATGAGAATGGCGTGACCTCCACCTCCGTAAAGTCCACCGACGGGAAGCGGATCACCGTTATAAGAAAAGGAATCTCTAATACAAAAATGGAGTTCGATGTTGATACACCGACTCCATTTCTTTATGCTACGCCTATAGGGACTCTCGAATTCATGCTCAGGACCGGTGAGATCAGTCTGATACTTGACGAAGCTCCATCGCTTTCTCTTGTAATGCGATATAAGCTTTATAATAATGGCGATATGGTCTCTGAGAACAGGATTGAGATAACTGCGGTATGATTTTTCAGAAAAGGCTTTACGAAACTGAGTTCCGGAACGATAATTATTATAACAAGGATGTTAATTAAGTGAAAGAATGTCAAGGAGGTTTTTATGGATTCAACACAGATCACTGCTGTTGGTAGCGGCAGCGCATATACACAGGCCGCTGCAGCAGCAAAGAGCACGGATGCCGTTACTGATACCAGGACTGCTGATGATGCCTCGAAGAAGGCAGGATTTTCTGATACCGCTGCCACCTATGAGAAGTCTAAGGTGACAGGCTCCACGTACAATACCAGGGTATTCACATCAGAGGAGCAGAGAACCGCATTCATCAGCCAGATGAAGTCTGATATGGAGTCAAGGCAGAAGAGCCTGATGGATATAGTCAATAAGACGATCCAGGGTCAGGGAAATGCCATCAGCAATGCCGATGATATGTGGAAGTTCCTCGCAAGCGGCAATTTCACTGTAGATGCAGCCAATAAGGCCCAGGCCCAGAAGGATATCGCAGATGACGGCTACTGGGGTGTCAGCCAGACCTCAGACCGTATCGTTGACTTCGCAAAGGCCCTCAGTGGCGGAGATTCAGCCAAGGCTGACAAGATGATCGAGGCCATCCAGAAAGGCTTTAAAAAGGCAACAAAGTCATGGGGCAAGACTCTTCCGGATATCTCCCAGAAGACCTATGATGCAGTCATGGACAAGATGAACAAATGGAAAAACGGAAAAGAAACCACTTCCACAGATAACGCTTCTAAAGACAAGACCACGCAGTCAGCAAAGACAGAGGCCTGAATACAGTCAGGACGTTTTTCAGGAGTCACCAGATGGTGGCTCCTTTTTCATACAGATTTCATTTTACATTGTACACAATCTATTATATAATATCCTTATTTACGATAAGGAGAAGATTATCATGAATAATGTATGGCAGGTTGTGGTTGATTCATTCCCACAGCTATTATCACGCGGACTTCTGATGACAATTCCGCTGACACTCATATCTTTTGCAATAGCGCTTGTGATTGCAGTTGTTGTGGCACTTGTGCAGTTCGCTCGCATTCCTGTTCTAAGGCAGATCTGCCGCTTCTATATATGGGTCATCAGGGGCACACCTTTACTTGTACAACTGTACGTTATCTTTTTCGGACTGCCTTCAATAGGCGTAAATATCGATGCATTCCCGGCGGCGGTGCTTGTTTTTTCAATAAACGAAGGAGCCTATGCTGCTGAGACTATCCGTGGTGCACTCGAGTCAGTGCCATCCGGACAGATGGAGGCCGGCAGATGCGTCGGAATGAGCTATGTCCAGATCATGTGGCATGTACTTCTGCCGCAGACATTCAGAACAGCATTCCCAGCCCTCGGAAATGAGCTGATATCAATGGTCAAGGATACTTCTCTTGCTGCCAATATCACTGTCACAGAGATGTTCTTCCAGGCCCAGAGAATCGCTGGACGTACATATCAGACAATGGCTCTCTACCTCGAGGTAGCAGTGATCTATCTGATTTTCTCAACCGTTCTGTCACTGCTTCAGAGATTCGGCGAGAAGAAGCTTTCAGTTTATGGTAAAAGGTGAAGCATATGGCATTATTAGAGATAAAAAATATCAGGAAGAATTTTGACGATAAAGAAGTCCTGCGCGGAGTCAGCTTCAATGTAAATAAAGGCGATGTGGTATCAATTCTAGGACCGTCAGGTTCTGGAAAGACCACTCTTCTGCGCTGTATCAATTTTCTGGAAAAGGCAGATTCCGGACTCATGGAATTCGATGGACAGATGTATGATCTGAAAGATATGTCAAAAAAAGAGATAACCGGCATCCAGAAGCAGACAGGATTCGTATTTCAGGACTATAATCTATTCCAGAACAAGAATGTTCTTGACAATGTGACACTCGGACTCACATCTGCAAGGAAGATACCAAAGGATCAGGCAGTACGGACCGCCATGGATATGCTCTCCCGTGTGGGAATGGAAGACTATGCAAAGCAGTATCCTTCACAGCTATCAGGCGGCCAGCAGCAGAGAGTAGCCATTGCCCGAGCCCTGGCTACAGACCCGAAGATCATCTACTTCGATGAGCCGACATCAGCACTTGACCCACAGCTGACCGGAGAAGTGCTCACTGTCATAAGACAGCTGGCCGAAGACGGAATGACAATGCTTGTAGTGACACACGAGATGTCATTTGCCAGAGAAGTGTCGAACAAAGTGATATTCATGGACGGCGGAGTCGTCGTAGAGCAGGGAGTTCCTGATGAATTTTTCTCAAATCCTAAGGAAGAGAGAACCAGAGAATTCCTGCGTCTTGAGACAGAATAATATCATCAATTTCTGATCTTCTCCCACTTATGACCAGCCAGATGTGTGAGGAACAGTATACCACGCACAATAAGCTCCGTGCACATTGAGATCCAGACACCACGAAGGCCCAGACGTCCTGAAAGAACTGCCGCCAGCGGGATTCTGACTCCCCACATGCTTATAATATTGCGGATCGTAGCCGAAAGCGTGTCACCTGTTCCGCGGAAGACACCGCTGGCCACAATTGAGGCTCCGAACATCGGCTCAGCAAATGCCTCTATACGAAGGACCTGGGTTCCAAGCTTCCTGATCACAGGATCCGGGCTCAGTATCCCTATCATCTCCGGTGCAAAAATATACATCAGAATTCCTGCACCTGTCATCACAACTATGCCACTGATAGTCGTGATCCATCCAAGCCTTCTCATGAGTTCATGTCTTCTGGCTCCATAACACTGGCCTATCAGAGTCACGGCGGCGGATTGGATGCCATATCCAGGCATATAGCACAGACTCTCGGCCGTCACAGCAAATGAATTGGCGGCAATCGAATCTGCTCCGAGAGGCGCCACAATAGTTGTAGATACTACCTGTGCGCCACCCATAATAACTGATTCTACGGCCGATGGAACAGATATTTCAAGAGCCTTCTTTATTATTTTTTTCACATCATGAATCCTCTCTCCGCTTCTCAGATGAAGCACAGGAGAGATCCTGAGCAGATAGATAAGGCATAATGCCGCAGCAACGGCCTCTGCAAGAGCAGTACCAAGCGCAGCGCCTTTTATCGTAAGTCCGAATCCATATACATGTATATTTTTTCCAAAAATACTTATATTCCTTGATGGAAAGATAAAAATCAGGTTGAATATCACATCCAGCACGCACTCCAGAACACCCAGAAAGCTCGGAAGCTTCATATTGCCTGATGCCTCAACCATACCACCTGCTATGTACATCATCTGCATGGCCGGAAGCGCCATTGAATAAATGCCAAAATATGCGCTGGCTCTGGGAGCTACCCTGCTGTCGCCACCCAGCCATAGCGGAATCTTTCCTGAGAATGCGACACAGAATGCCATTACGATCAGACTAATACATAATGCAAAAATAAGTCCGATTCGTACGATATTTCTTGCTTCCTTATCATTTTCAGCACCTATTCTGTGTGCGATCAGGACGTTGAATCCTATGCCTGCCGCTGTGCACAGCCCTCCTATGAGCCACGTCGTAGATGCCACAAGTCCTATTGCTGCAGAGTCAGTTGCCCCTAGCTGTCCTACCATTGATGCATCAATATACTGCATGATGATTGAAGACAGCTGTGCTATGATAGCCGGAAACGCAAGCTGTGCTATAAGTTCAATCTCTTCTTTTCTGTCAAGAGTATGGCCTTCACGCATACGCGCAAGCAGATTGCCTTTACGATCTGTATGCTGTGTCTGTTTACTCCCTGTCATATATATTTAGCGGTTCCTCCCACAGGCTTGCCTGTGGGAGGAACCGCCTTTAACCTACCTTTCTTTGTTCTATAAGATAACTACTACGCATTTTTAACAACTTTAGGTTTTTGTATCCTACAGAGGCATTGACATGTGTTCCGTCTAAAAACCTTAAATCCATGCGCCCGGTTGCCCTGCGGCCAAAAATAAAGCACTTCTGACCTTTCCACAGGACTTGATCGTACAATCTAAAGCCTTTAACTTCATATGGTGCTTGATTTCGTTTACGATAGCCACCTTTGATAAAGTTTACCTTATGTATCTGCCTATTGTGGCAACGAACTTTTTTGTAATAATAGACATCTCCATTACTAACAGCATTGGGATTGCCGCTAATACAACGAGCATCTATATAATGATCCTTTGACAAGCCGTTTTTTATACGAGTGTTTTTAGTGATATATCCATAAGTAAGTTTTACATCTGAATATATAGCTTTAAGTCTCTCGTACAAAGCCCAACGCATGATACCCATAAATGTAGCATCCTTAAAAGACATTCCTCTATGTATTGTCTTAGGGAGTTTTATGGTTTCCTTATGATATCCAGTATGACAGGTTTCACATAGTGTGATCAGGTTGTTAGGTGCGTTGCCGCCAGTCTTACGACTCTCTATGTGATGGACATTAAGAATTTTGTCTTTGGACTTGCCTTTACAACATTGACAAGTGTGACCGTCACGGAAAAGCACATATTCTCTGACATTCCAAAAGCCTAACTGTTCACCATGCTGATAGTCGGCGCCATTTATGGTAGGATCTTTAATCTTTTGAATATCAAAAGAAGCTACTTCTACTACGATATTTGAGATAGGCAGTATTTTGTGTACCTTTGCTATCATCGTAATGTGAGAGTCTACTTTTTGCTTTACAGAGGGCGCTAACCATCTGTCACTGCGCCTGCGATTATTAAATCTTGGTTTACGGTGACGGAGTTTACGACTCCTACGGGAACATCTTAATTCTCTACGAGTAGAAAGTAAATCAACAATATCGTCCCTAAGCTCTACATCGGATTCAAATAATACTTTATCCTTTGTAGTTGCTGAAAGACCGATATGCTTACTTCCACTATCTACGCCTAAAGTTACCTTTTGTGTATAGTTCGTGCTACTATACAACAATTGTATTGTGAACGGACAGCGGTGTATCACCTTTGCCTTACCTTGCTTTATAAGAATACGCACTTTAGCATGGTTTTCTGTAGGCATTAAAGGCTGTCCGGTTTTTGATAATACATAGACCATAGGTCGTACTCCTTTCTTAAAACCTCGAAAGGTTTTAGTCACTCACACCGAAGTGTGGTTAGTGTACCATCGCCAATGTTAATGAGAGGTTTTATACGTCTGCAACACTGTTCCTATACCTCAGAACTGTTTAATCACAGACCTTAGAGTTGCGGACTTGGTACTACATCCACAGGTAACTATATATTCTCTCCTAACGTAGTGCTCGAAGCACTTAGGCTACTTACTAAAGGTTGCTAGGCAACCCCACAGGCTTGCCCGTAGGTATTAGTGAGATATTTACCTCATTACAATAATACAGAGGCTATTATATAAAAGATTGTACGCAATGTAAAATTAAATCTGTATGAAAAAGGAGCCACACGCGGTGGCTCCCAGAAAGGTATATGTAGTATGAAGGATAAAATTAATTACCTGATTGCATCGAAGCCCTGCTGGAGGTCTTCAATGATATCATCGATATGCTCTGTTCCGATTGACAGACGGATCGTATTAGGCTTAATGCCCTGATCGCGAAGTTCTTCTTCGTTGTCCTCGGAATGAGTTGTTGAAGCCGGATGAATGACAAGTGACTTCACATCAGCAACATTTGCAAGGAGTGAGAATAGCTCGAGGTTGTCGATGAACTTCTTGGCTGTGTTCTCATCGCCCTTGATATCAAAGGTGAAGATTGAGCCGCCACCATTCGGATAATACTTCTTGTAGAGCTCCTGCTGTACAGGATCCTTTGAAGCTGCCGGATGAGAAATATACTCAACCTCAGGTCTGGTCTTCAGATAATCAACTACCTTGAGAGCGTTCTGAACCTGTCTCTCGACACGAAGTGAAAGTGTCTCAAGTCCCTGAAGGAAGATCCATGCATGGAATGGGCTTAAGGTAGCACCCTCATCACGAAGGATGATGGCACGAAGATATGTAGCGATTACAGCCGGTGCTGTATCCTTAGCGAATGTGAGTCCATGATATGACTCATTCGGCTGTGTGAGCCATGGATACTTGTCAGATGAAGCCCAGTCAAATGTACCACCATCAACGATGACACCACCGATTGTGGTTCCATGTCCACCGATGAACTTGGTAGCTGAATGAACTACGATATCAGCGCCGTACTCGATCGGACGAAGGTAATACGGTGTAGCAAAGGTGTTATCAACGATAAGTGGAAGGCCATGCTTATGAGCAATCTGTGCCCACTTCTCGATGTCCACTACTTCACTGTTCGGATTCCCAAGAGACTCTACATAGAGGGCCTTGGTATTGTCCTGAATGGCATTCTCGATCTCATCATAATTGAACGGATCAACGAATGTAGTATGTACATCATAGTCAACAAATGTATGAGCCAGGAAATTGTATGTGCCGCCATAGATATTCTTTGCAGAAACGATATGGTCTCCTGCCTTTGCTACTGCCTTGAATGCATAAGTAACAGCTGCTGCACCTGATGAAACAGCAAGAGCTGCAACACCGCCCTCAAGAGCTGCGATTCTCTTCTCGAATACGTCCTCTGTAGGATTTGTAAGTCTTCCATAGATATTTCCGGCATCCTTGAGTCCGAATCTGGCCTCAGCATGGTCTGAATTGTGAAAGACATATGATGATGTCTGATAAATAGGCACTGCTCTTGAATCAGTAACAGGGTCAGCCTGCTCCTGACCTACATGAAGAGCCAGTGTCTCAAAATGTAACTTTCTATCTGCGTATCTAGCCATTTATTATCTCCTTATTATTGTCAGGTTGAAGAATTTTCCTATCCCTGACCCCTATGTCCTAATTCCTTATAACTAATTATGAAAACAGTGCTGTTGAAAGGTATCTGTCTCCTGAATCAGGAAGAAGGGCTACTATATTCTTTCCCTTTGCTTCAGGACGGGATGCGATTATATCAGCTGCCTTTAATGCCGCTCCTGATGAAATACCTACGAGCGCTCCCTCATTTACAGCGAAACGGCGTCCTTCCTCGAACGCATCATCATTCTCGATTGTGATGATCTCATCGTAAACCTTTGTATCAAGAACCTTTGGTACAAAGCCGGCTCCGATTCCCTGGATCTTATGAGGTCCTGCCTGTCCCTTTGAAAGCACCGGGCTTCCTGCAGGCTCAACTGCTATGATCTTTACATCAGGATTTTTGGACTTGAGATAATGACCAACTCCTGTAAGGGTACCGCCTGTTCCTACACCTGCGATGAAATAATCAACCTTTCCCTCAGTCTGCTCCCAGATCTCCGGTCCTGTCGTTCTCTCATGCGTAGCTGCATTTGATGGATTATCGAACTGCTCGAGAATCAGTGATCCAGGTATCTGCTCATGAAGCTCATTAGCCTTCTCTATGGCTCCCTTCATGCCCTTGGCTCCGTCTGTGAGCACGAGCTCTGCTCCGTATGCCTTGAGAAGATTTCTTCTCTCTACTGACATGGTCTCCGGAAGTGTAATGAGTGCCTTGTATCCCTTTATCGTAGCTACTGCTGCGATTCCGATTCCTGTATTTCCAGAGGTTGGCTCGATAAGAGTAGCGCCCGGCTTTAAAAGTCCCTTCTTCTCAGCGTCCTCGATCATACCTAAGGCGATACGATCCTTTACAGATCCGGCTGGATTGAAAAGCTCAAGCTTCACGAAGATATTGGCGTCTTTAACGCCAGCTGCCTTGGCATAGCGGGATGCCTTTAAAAGAGGTGTGTTTCCTATAAGTTCAAGAATATCATTAACTGCTTTACTCATGTGTAGTATTGTCCTTTCCTTGCTGTGGTTGGTATTTTTAAGGTTTGAGGTGCGAGGTCTGAGGTCTGAGGTCTGAGGTCTGAGGTCTGAGGTCTGAGGCCTGAGGTCTGAAGTCTGAGATCTGGTCTGAGGCCTGAGGTCTGAGGCCTGAGGTCTGAGGTCTGAGGCCTGAGGTCTGAGATCTGGTCTGAGGTCTGAGGTCTGAGGTCTGAGGTCTGAGGCCTGAGGTCTGAAGTCTGAGGCCTGAGATCTGAAGTCTGAGGCCTGAGGTCTGAGATCTGAGATCTGGTCTGAGGCCTGAGGTCTGATGTTATATGGTGTAAACCTATCACCTAGCACCTAACACCTAGCACCTAGCACCTAGCACCTAGCACCTAGCACCTAGCACCTAGCACCTCGCACCTCGCACCTCGCACCTCGCACCTCGCACCTCGCACCTCGCACCTCGCACCTCGCTCTTATTTCAACATCGAATTCCGATCTTTTCTTCGAGCTTCATTTCGTCTCCTTTTCTTTCCCTAAATTCCTACTGGGAAACTAGGTTTTCTTGGTATGGTTGTATTATATCATTATATTTTCTTTTGTCAATACCTTTTTTTCATTAATATACCTTCATGTCTCCCCTGTCCATTACACGCTGATATAGGCCTTAATGTGCCTTCACATCTCCTCTGTCTATGACCAGCTGATATCCGCTTGAGCTGGTCCTTCTCTCCATGCAGCCTCTGCACTCTGAGGACAGCTCGCCGGTACATATCTTGTTGTCATAGAGCTGGTACTGCTTTCTGACCTTGACCGGAGAGAGATTTGGCATCACTACATTTGCCCCTGCCTTCATCCCCATCTCCCTTCCAAGAGGATGGATCGTTCCAAGAGCCGTTGTCGCCGGAATAAGGGCATAAGGAAAAATAAGCCTGAGGATCGAAATAAGTCTAAGTGTCATAGTCAGTGATCCATTGCAACAGTCCCTAAGCGGTGTATCGTGGTGGGTCAGATAAGGTCCTATCCCTATCATATCAGGCATAAGCGTCTGTAGAAACCTGATATCCTCCAGAAGACATCCGGCAGTCTGTCCCAGAGAGCCTACCATAAAGCCTGACCCTACCTGATAGCCTATCTCCTTTAAGTCAAAAAGACATTTCTTTCTATGCTCTAGTGAAAGCTCAGCCGGATGGAGGAGGCTGTAATGTCTGGTATCCGCTGTCTCATGTCTTAGCAGATAGCGTTCCGCTCCTGCATCAAAATACCTCTGGTATGACTCCCTTTCCTTTTCTCCTATAGAAAGAGTGATCGCGCAGTCGGGATGCCTTTCCTTTATTGATGAAACTATATCACAGATCATCTGATCAGTATAATATGGATCCTCTCCTCCCTGCAGTACAAAGGTCCTGTAGCCCAGATCATAGCCCTGATCCGTACACGATAGTATCTGATCACAAGACAGCCTGTACCTTTTTAAGTTTCTGTTATCTCTTCTGATACCGCAATAATAGCAGTCGTTTCTGCAAAAGCTTGAAAATTCTATAAGTCCCCTGACATAGACAGCTGTTTTGTATTCTCTCCTTCTTACTCTGTCAGCAGCATCAAAAAGCGCCTTTTCAGCCTCGGTAAAGGAAAGACTCAAAGGCAGCCGCTCACATGGATCAGATGCTGCCTGCGGTGTATTTGGAAAAAGACCCTCTCCGCTTCCTGTCGGCATAGTGATAAGAGCAAGCAGCTCATCATCACTTAAGTCTCCCTCCTCTGTCAGCTTATCGATCAGCTCTTCGTATTTTTCCGCCATCGAGACTTATCCTTCGCTCCTTATATAAATGTCCGACCGCCCTCTTGAATGCAGCCTTTGAAAGTCCTGTCTCACGAAGTATTACCTCCGGCGAGGCCTTTTCGGTAAAGGGCAGTACTCCTGCATATGAATCGATAATCTCCATTATCCTCTCTCCATCACTGTCAAGCTCCTTATAGGCATCTCTTCTGCCAGATAGTGAAAGCTTGCCATCAGGCTTTACCTCTGTAACACGAAGCTCGACCTGATCACCTATATTATGCCCCCTCATATCCTCATGCCGTGGTATCATGCCTGAATAGATATCATCTACTGCGACGAATGTCCCGAAATCATGTCCGAATTCATATATCCTTCCGCTGACCATATCTCCTGCCTTATATGGACTGTCAGTCCTTAAAACATCGTAGATATGCTTCATCGATGCCGCAGGCCTGCCACTCTTGTCTATATAGAGCCTGACGAGGACCTGATCACCTGTATCAGGCATATGCTCTCTGTCCCGTCTTCCTGTAATCTCATGGAAGGGAAGGAGCAGATCCTTTGGCAGTCCCCAGTCCAGAAAGAGGCCTATCCCAGTTACATCCTTTACAGTAAGTAGAGCAGGTCTGTCCTTAGTGATCAGAGGATCAGCAGTCGTTGCTATGGGTCTGTCACTTGAATCCAGATAGATAAATACCCTTATACTATCTCCTGTTGAAAGCCCTTCAGTCAGTTCCTTTGATGGCAGAAGGACCCTTTTTTTGTCATCCACTCTCTCGGCAAGAAGTGCTCCGAACTCCTTGAACGAGACTATCTTTAAATCATTATATTCACAAAGCTTAAGCATATATCTCCTTTAGATCATGAGAATTTGCGCAGACCAGAAAGTCCCCATCTGATCAGATTGATAAACGATCTGACAGGGTTAAGGTGCAGATAGCTCCTGTAAAACCTCCACTGGACGGCTACAAGCTTTTTCTTGTCACCTGTAGTAGACGTCGAAATCACACGATACTTGGCAAGGACCTTTGGGTTTCCATAGGCAGTTCCGCTCTTCTCTACACAGGTGATCCAGTAGGCATAGTCATCCCTTAAGCTTTTCAGCTCCTCATTCAGATATACCTTTCCGTATGTCCCTGCATCATAAAGTCCGCTCAGGCAGCCTATCCGGTTCATAACATACATATCCTTAAGCCTGATAACAGGAAGGCATCTGTCCACCCTTCCTATTATCCTGGAATTCTCATCTATGTGCTCATAGCTGGAGCAGACCACAGAGCATCTCTTCTCCTTTATAAAAGCGATCTGCTGGGAAAGAAATGACGGATACCATAGATCATCTGCATCAAGAAGACAGATGTATCTGCCCTTCGCAAGCCTGATTCCATGATTTCTTGCATTAGCAGAGCCTCCGTTCTCCTGATCGATCAGAATGATCCTCTGATCCTTCCTTTCATATTCATGAACTACCTCATGAGAATTGTCAGAAGAACCGTCATTGACTATTATCATCTCCCAGTCCTTATAATCCTGTGCGAGAACGCTTTCTATCGTCTCACCTATATATTTTGCTCCGTTGTAGCACGGAGTGATAATCGATACCTTTTCATTCATAGCAAAAAAGCCTGCCAGACTTACTGGCAGGCACAAGTTCAGATTTCTACCTTATCCTCAGAATCCTCTGTTTCATCCTCACAAAGAAGAGGCTCATCCTTTATCAGGTCCTCAATATTGGTTGTATAATCAGTATTCAGCTTGATATCTCTGTATCTCTTCATTCCTGTTCCGGCAGGAATAAGCTTACCGATGATGACATTCTCCTTGAGACCCTGAAGAGTATCTACCTTACCCTTTATAGCGGCATCAGTAAGAACCTTTGTGGTCTCCTGGAATGATGCTGCTGATAAGAAGGAGTCTGTAGCAAGAGCAGCCTTGGTGATTCCAAGAAGTACTCTTTCTCCACTGGCTATCTCTCCGCCTTCCTTTGCGACTCTTTCATTCTCTTCCTCGAAATCAAGGAAATCAACCTGACTTCCAGGAAGGAACTTACTGTCGCCTGACGCAGTGACACGGACCTTCTTCATCATCTGACGGACAATGACCTCGATATGCTTATCAGAGATATCAACACCCTGTCTTCTGTAGACTGTCTGTACTTCCTTAAGGATATAATCCTGTACAGCGTCTACTCCTTTGACATCGAGAAGATCATGCGGATTTATAGATCCAGCTGTAAGAGGATCACCTGCATTTACATGCTGTTCTTCAACTACCGTTATATGGCTTCCATAGTTGATAGGGTATGTCTTTACGACTGCCTCACCATCAGTGGCTGCATCGCTTATGACATCGATCTCCTGGCCTCTCTTCTCCTCGTTTCTGAAACGGATCTTACCAGAGATAGCAGTAATGGTAGCCATACCCTTAGGCCTTCTGGCCTCGAAGAGCTCCTCAACTCGAGGAAGACCCTGAGTAATATCGTTACCTGCGACACCACCTGTATGGAATGTACGCATTGTAAGCTGTGTACCAGGCTCACCGATAGACTGGGCTGCAATGATACCGACTGCCTCACCGACCTGCACTGGCTGTCCGGTAGCCATGTTGGCACCGTAGCACTTTGCACAGATACCGTTCTTGCAGCGGCAGGTGAGTATGGTACGGATCTTGACCCTGGTGACTGGATTTCCATCCTTGTCAACACCCTTTGTCACTATATCCTCAGCTCGCTTAGGTGTGATCATATGGTTAGCCTTGACTATCACGTTGCCATCAGCATCGCATATAGTCTCGCAGGAGAACCTTCCTGTAAGTCTGTCCTGAAGAGACTCGATAAGCTCAGGCTTTCCGCCGTTCTCTGCGTCTCTCTCAAATACATATACATACTTGCCAGGAATCTCTCTGTCACTGCCCTCGTTACAATCCTGCTCCTTGATGATGAGCTCCTGTGATACGTCGACCATTCGTCTTGTAAGATATCCTGAATCGGCTGTACGCAGAGCAGTATCTGACATTCCCTTTCTTGCTCCATGTGCTGACATGAAGTACTCGAGTACGTCAAGACCCTCACGGTAGTTACTCTTGATAGGCATTTCGATCGTATGACCGGTCGTATCTGCCATCAGTCCCTTCATACCTGCAAGCTGCTTGATCTGCTTATCAGAACCACGGGCTCCTGAATCCGCCATCATATGGATCTCGTTATAATCATCGAGTCCATCAAGAAGATCCTTTGTAAGCTCCTTATCCATGTCTTCCCAGATCGTGATAACAGACTTGTAACGCTCCTCGTTTGTGAGCTTACCCTTTCTGTACTGCTTCCTTATATACTCTACTTTATTCTCCGCATCATCGATAAGTCCCTGCTTCTCCTCCGGTACCTTCATATCAGAAATAGAAACTGACATTGCAGAAAGAGTGCAGTACTTATAGCCCATGGCCTTGATATCATCAAGAACCTCTGCGGTCTTTGTAGCGCCATGAACGTTCATGACCTTCTCGAGGATAGCCTTCTGGTCACCCTTCTTTATCAGCTTGTCATATTCGAGCTTCAGCTCATTGCCCGGAATGCTCCTATCGACAAAGCCAAGGTCCTGAGGGATGATCTCGTTGAACATGAATCTTCCTAATGTAGACTCAACAAGACCTGTTACCTTTCTGCCGTCAGGCATTGTCCTTGACATTCTGATACGGATCCTTGCATGATAATCAAGACCTCCGTTCTCATGAGCAAGAAGAGCCTCGTTATAATTTTTGAATACCTTGCCCTCTCCGACTGTACCAGGACGCTCCTGAGTCATGTAATAGATCCCGAGTACTATATCCTGTCCAGGAACTGCTACTACTCCACCATCTGATGGCTTGAGCAGGTTGTTTGGAGAAAGGAGCATGAAGCGGCACTCTGCCTGAGCCTCCTGTGTCAGCGGCAGATGAACAGCCATCTGGTCTCCATCGAAGTCAGCATTGAAGGCCGCACATACCATTGGATGAAGCCTTATGGCCTTTCCTTCTACAAGAATAGGCTCAAATGCCTGAATACCAAGTCTGTGAAGTGTCGGAGCACGGTTAAGCATTACCGGGTGTTCCTTTATCACGTCCTCGAGTACATCCCATACTGCCGGATCATCCTGCTTCTCGACGAGCTTCTTGGCGCTCTTTATGTTTGCGACTATCTTTCTTGCCTGAAGCTCTCTCATAACGAAAGGCTTGAAAAGCTCGATAGCCATTTCCTTAGGAAGTCCGCACTGATACATCTTTAGATCAGGTCCGATAACGATAACAGAACGTCCTGAGTAGTCAACTCGCTTACCAAGGAGGTTCTGACGGAATCTTCCGTTCTTACCCTTTAGCATGTCTGAAAGAGACTTTAAAGCCCTGTTCCCGGCTCCTGTAACTGCTCTTCCTCGGCGTCCATTATCTATAAGCGCATCGACAGCCTCCTGGAGCATACGCTTCTCGTTCCTGATGATGATATCAGGTGCAGCAAGCTCTAAGAGCTTTCTTAAACGGTTGTTTCTGTTTATTATCCTTCTGTAGAGATCATTCAGATCTGAGGTCGCAAATCTTCCTCCGTCGAGCTGGACCATAGGACGAAGATCCGGAGGTATGACTGGAAGAACATTGAGTATCATCCATTCAGGCTTATTACCTGATTCACGGAAGGCCTCCACGACCTCTAGTCTCTTAATGATTCGTGCCTGCTTCTGTCCTGAGGCATTCTTTAACTCCTCAGTAAGCTCCTTTGCATCCTTGTCGAGATCTATCTCCTTAAGGAGCTCCTGAATGGCCTCAGCCCCCATTCCGGCTCTGAATGAGCCCTCTCCGTACTGCTCGACATACTGCTGGTATTCCTGCTCGGAAAGGACATCCTTCTTATGAAGCGGAGTATCCTTAGGATCAAGAACTATATATGATGCGAAATAAAGTACTCTCTCAAGCATCCTTGGAGAAAGATCAAGGATAAGACCCATCCTTGAAGGGATGCCCTTGAAGTACCAGATATGGGAAACAGGAGCAGCCAGCTCTATATGTCCCATTCTCTCACGTCTTACCGAGGCCTTTGTGACCTCAACGCCGCATCGGTCGCAGACAACACCCTTGTAACGGATCTTCTTGTACTTACCGCAATGACATTCCCAGTCCTTCGTAGGTCCAAAGATCTTTTCACAGAAAAGTCCGTCCTTCTCAGGCTTAAGAGTACGGTAATTAATGGTCTCAGGCTTCTTGACCTCTCCGTGTGACCACTCTCTTATCTGATCAGGAGAAGCAAGGCCGATCTTTATAGCATCAAACGATGTTGACTGATTGGTTTTTATTTCTCTATTATCCGCCATCAAATTCTCCTTCCGTTAGTCATTGTTGTCAAGGTTGATCAGATCTGATGCGGCAGACTCAGCATCGAGCGGCATATCCGACTCATCATCTCCGTTGTCCTCAGTGATCTCCTGGAGCTCGCCTGTTTCATCGTTGAACTCCTGCTTCGAGAAACCAAGCTTTCCGAAATCCTCAGCGCTCTCAAAGGCATAATTGCTGTTATTATTGTTAGAATCATCCTTATTGATGATACTATTGATATTCGTATTACCGTAGTCCTGAGACTCCATAAGATGGACTTCATTTCCATCCTCGTCAAGCACCTTGACATCAAGGCAGAGTGACTGGAGCTCCTTAAGCATTACCTTGAAGGACTCAGGGATTCCAGGGGATGGAATATTGTTGCCCTTGATTATTGCCTCATAGGTCTTCACACGTCCGACTACATCATCAGACTTCATTGTGAGGATCTCCTGCAGTGTATATGCTGCACCGTAGGCCTCAAGTGCCCATACCTCCATTTCTCCGAAACGCTGTCCGCCGAACTGGGCCTTACCGCCGAGTGGCTGCTGAGTTACCAGAGAGTACGGACCGGTTGAACGGGCATGGATCTTATCATCTACCAGATGATGCAGCTTCAGATAATGCATGTGTCCGATCGTAACCGGAGAAGCGAAGTCTTCGCCTGTACGTCCGTCACGGAGCATGACCTTTCCATCACGGCTTAAAGGAACTCCCTTCCATACCTCGCGATGATCCCTGTGATCCCAGAGATACTGCATGACGTCAGCATTTACAGAACCCTCATACTTACTCTTGAAATCATCCCAGTCACTATTCACATAGTCATTGGCCATCTCCAGAGCGTCCCCGATGTCCTTCTCTGTCGCACCGTCGAATACCGGTGTCTCGATATTAAATCCAAGTGCCTTTGCCGCAAGAGAAAGATGAATCTCGAGCACCTGTCCTATATTCATTCGTGAAGGCACACCCATCGGATTCAGGCAGATATCAAGTGGACGGCCGTTTGGAAGGAATGGCATATCCTCTACCGGAAGAACTCTTGAAACTACACCCTTATTTCCGTGACGTCCTGCCATCTTATCTCCTACGGAGATCTTTCTCTTCTGGGCTATAGTCACATGGACTCTCTTATTGACGCCGGCAGGAAGCTCAGCCGTCTTTACATTCTTTGCATCCTTTGGAATAGGAGTACCCTCTCTGATGAAGGTAGTAGCCTCGACTACTATTCCGTAATATCCATGAGGTACCTTAAGGGATGTATCGCGGACCTCTCTGGCTTTCTCACCAAAGATAGCTCTAAGGAGCTTCTCCTCTGCTGTAAGCTCTGTTTCTCCCTTAGGAGTAACTTTTCCTACAAGGATATCTCCGGCTCTTACCTCTGCTCCGACTCTTATCACTCCTGATTCATCAAGGTTGCTCACTGCATCTGCACCGATTCCCGGTACATCTCTTGTGATCTCCTCTGGTCCGAGCTTGGTGTCTCTTGCGTCTGTATCAAACTCCTCCATATGGATAGAGGTGAATACATCGTCACGTACAAGTCTTTCTGACAGAAGGACAGCATCCTCGTAGTTATAACCTTCCCAGGTCATGAATCCTATCAGAGGGTTCTTTCCTAGTGAAAGCTCTCCATCCTTTGTAGAAGGTCCATCTGCAATGACCTCGCCCTTGTCCACATGATCGCCCTTGAATACGATCGGTCTCTGATTATAGCAGTTGGACTGGTTGGATCTCTGGAACTTGATCAGATCGTATTCGTCACGTGATCCATCGTCTGTCTTTACTACTATCCTTGTAGCCTCTGAATCAACTACTGTTCCGGCATTCCTTGCAAGTATACAGTCTCCTGAGTCTCTCGCTGCCCTGCCCTCCATTGCAGTTCCAATAACAGGCGCCTCTGTAGTAAGAAGAGGCACTGCCTGACGCTGCATGTTGGATCCCATCAGGGCACGGTTAGCGTCATCGTTCTGCAGGAATGGGACAAGAGCCGTAGCTACTGAGAATACCATTCTAGGGGACACATCCATGAAGTCAAACAGGGTCTTATCGTACTCCTGTGTCTCCTCCCTGAATCGTCCTGAAACGGAATTTCTTACGAAATGTCCTTCTCCATCAAGCTTCTCATTAGCCTGAGCCACATGATAATTATCCTCTTCATCAGCAGTCATGTAGACTACTTCATTTGTAACACGAGGATTAGCCGGATCTGTCTTATCGATCTTTCTGTATGGAGCCTCTATGAAGCCATACTCATTGATACGCGCATAGCTTGCGAGAGAGTTGATAAGTCCGATGTTCGGTCCTTCTGGTGTCTCGATAGGGCACATACGTCCATAATGTGTGTAATGGACATCACGCACCTCGAATCCTGCACGGTCTCGTGACAGTCCTCCAGGTCCAAGGGCTGAAAGACGCCTCTTATGTGTAAGCTCTGAAAGAGGGTTGTTCTGATCCATGAACTGTGACAGCTGGGATGATCCGAAGAACTCCTTTACTGCTGCTGTGACAGGTCTGGTACTGTTGATCAGACTTGATACCTTGATGCTGTTAGGATCCTGAGTCTGCATCCTCTCCCTGATCACTCTCTCAAGCCTTGAAAGTCCGATCCTGTACTGATTCTGAAGCAGCTCACCAACGGCTCTTACTCGACGATTTCCCAGGTGATCGATATCATCATCGTTTCCGATGCCCCACTCAAGGTGCATATTGTAATTGATCGAAGCAAAAATATCCTCTCTGGTGATATGCTTTGGAACAAGCTCTGACTTGCTGCGAACAAGCACATCAAGCAGATCCTCGTCATCTAATTCCTTCTCGAGGATCTCCTTCAGCTTAGGGAAATATACCTTTTCCTTTATCCCGCTCTTCCTTGCTATCTCCTCATCGACATAGCAGTCAAGGTCTACCATCATATTGGAGAGGACCTTTTCATTCCTCTCGTCTGTCTGAATATATACAAACGGAATTCCGGCATTCTGGATTTCGTCAGCCTTTTCTCTTGAAAGCTTGGTACCGGCCTCTGCGAGAACCTCACCAGTCTCGGTATCCACCACATCCTCTGCAAGGACCTGATTGAAAAGTCTCTGCCGAAATGAAAGCTTCTTATTGAACTTGTATCTTCCTACCTTTGCGAGATCATATCTCTTCGGGTCAAAGAACATAGTATCAAGAAGAGACTCTGCGTTCTCCGGTGTCATAGGCTCGCCCGGACGGATCTTCTTATAGAGCTCTATAAGTCCTCTGTCATGGCTTCCTATCGCATTCTCACCCTCAAGGCATGGATCCTTCTCGAATGAAGCAATGATCTTTGGCTCCTCTCCGAATACATCGAGTATCTCCTGATTGGTTCCGAGTCCGAGCGCACGAAGAAGAACCGTTACAGGAACCTTTCTGGTACGGTCTACTCTTACATAGAAGACATCGCTTGAATCTGTCTCGTACTCAAGCCATGCTCCTCTGTTAGGGATGACTGTGCATGAATACAGCTTCTTACCTGTCTTATCGTGATCTATTCCATAATAAATGCCAGGAGAACGGACAAGCTGGCTGACTATGACTCTCTCAGCGCCATTGATAACAAAGGTGCCGGTGTCAGTCATCATAGGAAGCTCTCCCATGAATATCTTCTGCTCGTCAATCTCGTCATTAACGAGAAGCTGTACCGTGACCTGCAGAGGAGCCGCATATGTAGCGTCTCTTTCCTTGCACTCGGCGATCGTGTACTTTGCCTTGTCACGAAGCAGCTCAAATCCCATAAATCTGAGACTCATGCGTCCGCTGTAGTCCTCAATAGGAGAGATATCATCAAAAGCCTCCTGCAGACCTTCATCAAGGAACCACTGGAATGACTTTTTCTGAACCTCTATGAAGTTCGGCATCTCCAGTACTTCCTGCTGCTGGGCATAGCTCATTCGGATTCCCTTGCCTGCCTTGACCGGACGTATTCTGTTTTTCTCCATTTGGCATTCCCTTTCAAAAAAAGTTAACCTGGTTTCAAGCCTATTATCATAAAAAAGGGCACAAAAATCCCTTCTATATAGTTTCTGATAATACAGCAACGTATAGTTTACCACAACCAGTCAAGGGGTGTCAAGGGGGGGGAGGTGTGAGGTGTAAGGTCTGAGGTGCGAGGTCCGAGGTCCGAGGTCTGAGGTCTGAGGTGCGAGGTCTGAGGTCCGAGGTGCGAGGTCCGAGGTCTTAGGTGCGAGGTCCGAGGTCTGAGGTCTGAGGTCTGAGGTCTGAGGTGCGAGGTCCGAGGTCTGAGGTGCGAGGTCCGAGGTCTTAGGTGCGAGGTCCGAGGAGTGAGGTCCGAGGTCTGAGGTCTGAGGTGCGAGGTCTGAGGTCTGAGGTCTGAGGTCTGAGGTCTGAGGTGCGAGGTCCGAGGTCCGAGGTCTGAGGTCTTAGGTCCGAGGTCTTAGGTCCGAGGTCCGAGGTCCGAGGAGTGAGGTTTTAGTTGAAATAACAGGTATTAACTATACCCTAATCCCTATACCCTAATTTCTCTAACCTCTCACCTCTCACCTCTCACCTCTCACCTCTAACCTCTAACCTCTAACCTCCTGTCAAGGAAGTTCTTTTCGCTAAATTCGAGCTTCGCCTATGGCTCGCTCTCGCCTACAAGCTTTCGGCCCCTAACCCCTATATCAAAAAAGGATCCTGCAAATGCAGAATCCTTTCTCAATATTAAGATAAAACTAGTAAGTCCTAAACCATGATTACTTAAGAGTAACCTTAGCTCCCTGCTCCTCAAGCTTAGCCTTAAGCTCATCAGCGCTTGCCTTGTCAGCGCCCTCCTTGATAACCTTAGGAGCTGAATCAACGAGATCCTTAGCCTCCTTAAGTCCGAGACCAGTAGCCTCACGAACAACCTTGATGACCTTAACCTTGTTAGGGCCAACCTCAGTAAGCTCAACGTCGAAGCTGTCCTTCTCCTCAGCTGCATCTCCGCCAGCTGCTCCACCTGCTGCAACTACAACTCCTGCTGCTGCAGATACACCGAACTCTTCCTCACATGCCTTTACAAGGTCATTAAGCTCAAGAACTGAAAGCTCTTTGATTGCTGCGATAAACTCATCTGTTGTCATCTTTGCCATTTTGTTTTTCCTCCAAAACTTAATTTCAAGATTCATCCCGGCAGGAGCTAATTCGCACTCACGTCTCGCTGTCGTCGTGAGCATCTCACTCGACGTGAGATGCTCGCGCTCCTGCCTGTATTATGTCTATAGATATCTGTTTTGTATGATCTGGGCGTACTCCCTGACCACCTTGCTAACCGTTACTCGGCTGCTGGTGCTGCTTCCTCTGCAGCTGAATCTGTTCCCTTGTCTGCGATCTGCTTCAGTACCCTTGCGAAATTCGTGATAGGGCTCTGGAGAGAACCAAGCAGACGTGAAAGAAGCTCTTCTCTTGATGGAACACTTGCGATAGTCTTCATCCCTGCTGCATCATAGAAGGATCCCTCTACGATACCAGCCTTGATCTCCAGTGAAGGAGCGTCCTTAGCGATCTTTGTGATGATGCGGGCTGGTGCCGATGCATCGTCCTTGCTGATCGCGATAGCGTTTGTTCCCTCAAGAAGGTCGCTAAGCTGCTCGCAGTCTGTTCCGGCGAATGCTCTCTTCATCATAGTGTTCTTGTAAACCTTGTAAGTGCATCCGGCTTCACGCAGCTGCTTACGCATCTGTGTGTCCTGAGCGACTGTAAGGCCACGGTAGTCAACAAGAACAACTGACTGCGCATCCTTGATCTGCTCGGAGATCTCGTCTACGACCGGCTGCTTTAACTCTACTTTAGCCAAAATCTATACCTCCTGTAAGTATTGTATTCTCGCTTGCTTCATAAAAAAGAACCCTGAGGGCTGGCCACAGGGTTCATGAAATGTCTAATAGATAAACATCACCTCGGCAGGTTGCATGCGTTGCGGATAAATCCACCTGCTGTCTATGGCAAGCTTTTAAATATTACATCTATCTGATGCTTTTGTCAAGTACTTTCTAGCAGAAAAATCACATTCCGTAAGGAACTGCGTTTACACGAACGCCAGGTCCCATAGTAGAAGTAATTGTAATGTTCTTAAGGTATGTTCCCTTAAGTGTGCTAGGGCGAGCCTTGACAATAGCATCCATAAGAGCCTGGAAGTTGTCAGCAAGATCAGCTTCACTGAATGAAGCCTTACCTACTGGTACATGGATGATATTAGCCTTGTCCAGACGATACTCGATCTTACCGGCTTTAATATCGTTGATAGCCTTTGTAACGTCCATTGTGACTGTTCCTGCCTTTGGGTTAGGCATGAGACCCTTAGGTCCTAAAACACGTCCCAGACGTCCAACAACGCTCATCATATCAGGTGTAGCTACGACTACATCGAAATCAAGCCATCCCTCATTCTGGATCTTCGGAATGAGCTCATCGCCGCCTACAAAATCAGCTCCTGCTGCTGTAGCCTCATCTGCCTTTGCACCCTTTGCGAATACAAGGACACGAACAGTCTTACCTGTTCCATGAGGAAGAACTACCGCTCCACGGATCTGCTGATCTGCATGACGTCCATCACATCCTGTACGGATATGAACCTCGACTGTCTCGTCGAACTTGGCTGTGGCATTCTTCTTTACGATTGCAACTGCCTCAGCTGCATCGTACTGTTTTGATTTATCATAGGACTTCAGTGCGTCCTGATACTTTTTTCCTCTTTTCATTGTGAAAAAATTCCTCCTGTGGTGTTTATGGGAAGAGGTTCCCTCCCACTTGTCTGTTGGTAAAGGTAGTATGAGGTATTAGGGATCAGGTGCTAGTGGGCCATATCTGATACCAACTATGCCCGTAAACCCATAACCCTGTGCTCTGTTTGCTAAGCTCACAGAACAACCTGACTTGTGGCTCGAGCGACGCCCTCGGCTTGCTCTTTCCTACAAGCCTTGTGTCAATCCACTACCTCTACTCCCATTGAGCGAGCTGTTCCAGCGATCATTGATATAGCGGAATCAATGTCTGCTGCATTAAGATCTGGCATCTTTGTCTCAGCTATCTCCTGAAGCTGAGCCTTGGTGATCTTTGCTACCTTATTCTTGTTAGGCTCGCCTGATGCCTTCTGGAGCTTGCAGGCCTTCTTGATAAGGACTGCTGCTGGAGGAGTCTTTGTGATAAATGAGAAACTCCTGTCAGCATAAACTGTGATGATGGTAGGTACTACTGTATCTCCCATATCTGCCGTCTTAGCGTTGAACTGCTTTGTGAACTCCACGATATTCACACCGTGCTGACCAAGTGCTGGTCCAACCGGTGGTGCCGGAGTAGCTTTTCCGGCCTGAATCTGAAGCTTGATGTATCCTTCGATCTTCTTAGCCACTTTAAATCATCCTCCTAGTCAATTGACTTTCTTTACGTCTGCGAAACCTATCTCAACCGGGGTTTCACGTCCGAACATCTCTACATTGATGGTAACTGTCTGCTTGCTTGTGTTCATTGAGGTGATCACACCGGCGGTATCCTTCCAGACACCTCCGAGTACAGAGACCGTATCTCCGACACCGAAATCCACCCTGACATCCTCTGTGGTGCGAACGCCCATGCTTCTCATCTCGAAATCGGTAAGAGGAACCGGCTTGCTCTCCGGGCCAACAAAGCCCGTAACGCCTCTGGTATTCCTTACGATATACCAGGTATCATCATTCATCACCATCTTGATCAGAACATATCCCGGAAAGAGCTTGTGCTCCGCCGTCTTTCTTTTGCCGTTCTTAACCTCGGTGACTTCCTCGGTAGGCACCATAACCTCCTGAATCAGATCCTCGAGATGACGGTTCTTGACGGCCTCCTCGATAGTGGTCTTTACCTTGTTCTCATATCCTGAGTAGGTATGCGCCACATACCACTTTGCTTGTGTCTCTGCCATTGCATGCCCTCCGTCAAAGTTTGATCACTTTTTCAAATCCGAACTTGATAAGCATATCGAAAAGAACGATAAGCAGCGCAAGTACAACTGAAACAATGACAGTTGCTGAAGTCTGACGTCCTACCGTAGGAGCATCAGCCCAGACGATCTTGCGGAACTCATCCTTTATGCCTTCCCACCATTCAGAAATGCTCTTCTTCTTTGTCTTAGCATTGCTTTCTGCCATAAGGTGCTCCTTTACTTTGTCTCTTTGTGTAAAGTATGCTTTCTGCAGAATGGGCAGTACTTCTTGGTCTCCATCCTTTCAGGATGTGTCTTCTTGTCCTTTGTCAGATTGTAGTTTCTGTGCTGACACTCTGTGCAGGCAAGTGTTATCTTTGTACGCACAACTTCCACCTCCAAATCAGTTATTGTGTGTGTTTATTTGGGTCATTTCCATACCTGTGCCCGGCAGCCGCTATCCGCCAGATTCAGAGCATAAAAAAAAGACCCTGTCATCCATAGCCTTAATAGAATACCATGGAGAGAGAGCCTTGTCAAGGAGTTTTTATTTAACGCCCTCCTACCTCGCACCTCACACCTCGCACCTCACACCTCTCACCTCTCACCTCTCACCTCGCACCTTACTGCTAAGGAAGTTCTTTTCGCTAAATTCGAGCTGCGCCTTCGGCTTGCTCTCATTAATCTCAAAGAACGACCTCGCCTGTGGTTCGAGCTTCGTCTTCGACTCGCTCTTACCTACAGGCTTTCGGCCTCTACTCCGCGTTTCGGTCTTCCCAGTGATACCCACTTGAGATATGCGTTCATGAAAGGATCCAGGTCGCCATCCATCACGCCATCGACATTTGAGGTCTCCTCGCCTGTCCGTAGATCCTTTACCATTGTGTATGGCTGAAAAACATAGGAACGGATCTGGTTGCCCCAGCTGATAGAATTCACATCGCCTCTGATCTCGGCCTCCTTCTGTTCCTGCTCCTGCTCCTTTAATAGCTCTAGCTTGGCACGCAGCATCTCCATAGCCTTGTCCTTGTTCATGTGCTGGCTTCGCTCATTCTGGCAGGTAACGACAATCCCGGTCGGAAAGTGGGTGATCCTGATCGCAGATGAGGTCTTGTTGATATGCTGTCCACCGGCTCCACTCGAACGATATGTATCTATCCTGATATCCTCATCCTTTATCTCTATATCAGGGGCATCCTTAAGCTCCGGCATTACATCAGCATTTGAAAAAGAGGTCTGTCTCTTACCATTTGCATTGAAAGGAGAGATACGCACAAGCCTGTGGACTCCCTTCTCCGAACGGAGATATCCGTATGCATTTTCTCCATTTACCTGAAAGGTCACAGACTGAAGGCCTGCCTCGTCCCCCTCTACCTCATCTAATAGCTCGACAGCAAATCCATGCTTGTCTGCCCACTTCATATACATACGATAGAGCATCTGTGTCCAGTCCATTGCCTCTGTTCCGCCTGCTCCGGCATGAAGGGTCACGATAGCATTGTTGTGGTCGTATTTGCCAGAGAGAAGGGTCTTTATCCTTAAATCCTCAAGATCCTTTTTGAATTCCTCGAATTCCTGCTCTGCCTCCTCAAGCATAGCCGGATCATCCTCGTCCATCTCCTGGTCCATTTCGATAAAGGTCTCTATATCCTCGTATTTCTGCTGAAGAGCATCAGCTACAGTCACATCATCCTTAAGGCTTTTAAGTGTCTGGCTCTTAGCTGTTGCAGCCTCGGCATCATTCCAGAAGTCAGGGGCCTCCATCTCACGCTCCATCTCCTCTATCCTGTTCTTCTTGCCTTCTATATCAAGCGATCCGAGAACCTCCTTCATAACAGGCTCATATCCCGAAAGCTCGCCCTTCATCTGGTCAAATTCTAACACTTTTATCTCCTTATCTGGTCAGTGACCCGCCATCCATTCATTGGTACAAAAGCTTGCCCAAAAGCACGCTTATACCCTTCTGTACCTGATTGTCCTTTGAGAAATCATAGTCCGAAAGGTCATCAAGGCCTGCCCTGTCACCGCTATATCTGTATTTCAGCACTATATCAGGCTTAATGCCCTTCTTGTGTATGCACTCACCGTCAGGAGTAAAGTATCTCTCTACGGTAAGCTTTACAGCAGAGCCGTCCCCTAAGGTAAACTCCTGCTGCACTATCCCCTTTCCAAAGGTCCTGGTGCCTATCAGGGTCCCGTACTTAAAATCCCTTACAGCACCCGAAAAGATCTCGGCTGCCGAGGCCGTATCTCCTGATACGAGCACAACGGTAGCAAGCTTCTCCTGCTTCTTGTCATCTGAGCTGAAGGTCGTCTTTTTGCCGTTCTTATCCATCATACAGACAGTGGTGCCCTTTGGCAGGATATCATCAAGTATCCTTGTCACAGAGTCCACAAGTCCACCGGGATTTTCCCTCAGATCATAGATCACAGCCTTCATTCCCTCTCCCTTTAGAGACTTAAGCTCCTTCTCGAATTCCTTTGCAGTAGTTCCGTTGAACTCGGCTATATTTATATAACCGATGCCATGCTCTTTGTCAAGCATCCGTCCCCATACAGACTGCGAGGTCAGCTTCTCGCGCCTTATGCTGACCTTTTTTCTCACGCCTGACCGGGAATAGACCACATTTACCTTACTGCCTGCCCTTCCCTTTATATGGCCTGTGAAATCTGAAAGGCTCATGTCGGAAGCTATATATCCGTCACAGGCGATTATATAGTCACCCTTTTTCAGTCCGGCCCGATCTGCCGGTGAACCTGAAAAGACCCTTACAACCTTTACCTTTCCGCTTGATGCATCCTTTGTCACACTGATCCCTATGCCAGTATACTTCCCGGAAGTCTCCTGCTGCATCTTCTTATATTCGGCGCTCGTAAGATACTCTGAATATGGATCATCCATTGCCCCGACAAGACCACGGTAGACTCCGGTCTCCTTATCCTTATCTGAAATATCCTTATAATAATATTTATCTATCAGTCCGGAAATGACCTTGACCTTTGCTATGGATCTTATGTTTAAAAAATCCAGATCGAAGGCCTTTCCAAGGATCAGATATGCTCCTGTAAGAAGAGCAGCAAGAAATACCAGAACACCTATGGCTCCGGCTAAAATGCCTTTTTTGAAATCACTTGAGCTTGCTTTTTCCTTATCAGACATGTAAATGCTTCTTTAGTGTAAGACGAGATCCAACGTAACCTATTCCTACTCCCAGTATCAGTGAAACCGGAACAAGGACTCTGAAAATGCTTCCGATCGGAGTGAACGAAAACATATTCGACAGTGCATCAAAACGGGTCGCAACGTAGCGGATTATCCTGCCATAGAGAGTATAGAGAAGAAGGAGCGGAATAATGGATCCTATAAGACCTATCGTCACACCCTCTACTATAAAAGGCTCCCTGACAAAAGAATCCTTCGCTCCGATTAGCTTCATAATAGCTATCTCCTCTTTCCTGACAGAGATACCTACCGTAATGGTATTGCTTATAAGAAAGACTGCAACTGCCACGAGCACAAGAACTATGCCCATAGAGATAAGCCTAACAAGAGCATTGAAGTCTGTAAGTGTGCGGGCCGTAGATGCAGACTGATGGACCTCACGGACTCCCTCTAGCGAGCTTAAATACTTTACAAGCTTAGCCTGCTTTGATACATCCTTCAGATAGATTTCGTAATTGGCCATGTCCTTAAGTGGATTGTCGTCTGCAAACGACTTGGCTGCATCCTTGTGGTTGCCGAAATAGCTTTTCTGGAACTCCTTCCAGGCCTCGTCAGCCGTCACGAACTTATAGGTCCTGACCTCTTTCCTTTTGCTTATGGCTGTACCTATCTTATCGATCTGGGTCTGGGTCGCGTTATTATCGAAATAAACAGTAACAGCAACACCCTTCTCGGCATTTTTGAGCATTCCGCCAAAGTTCATGCTTACCGCATAAAAGAGGCCGAAAAGAAATATGCAGGCTGTCATAGTAGCTACCGAGGCGAGCGAGAACATCTTGTTCCTCCATATGTTCTTTAGTCCCTGCCTCAGATTGTAGTTAAATGAGCTGAAATTCATCAGAGAGCCTCCTCTTCGTCGCTCATAAGAGTTCCCTTGTAGATAGTGATCACACGCTTGTTCATAGCCCGGACGATCTCCATATTATGGGTTACGACAAGGACCGTGGTACCGTCCTTATTGATCTCGTCGAGAAGCTTCATTATCTCCCAGGCATTGTGGCCGTCGAGATTTCCTGTCGGCTCATCCGCAAGAAGGATCTTGGGATGATTGACAAGAGCTCTTGCAATCGCAACTCTCTGCTGCTCTCCTCCTGACAGATGGTTGGGAAGAGAACGATATTTGCTGGCAAGCCCTACACGTGAAAGCATCTGCGGAACCCTTTTCTTTATCTCACGCTTTGAGGCTCCTGTGACTCTCATGGCAAAGGCCACATTTTCATAGACATTCCTGTCCTTTAACAGTCTGAAATCCTGGAATACACATCCGATCTTCCTTCTGTATTCAGGAATGTCCTTATGTCTAATCCTGGAAAGATCCTTACCTGCCACCTCGATCTTTCCTGCGGTAGGTGGGAATTCCTTAAGAAGAAGCTTGATCAGGGTAGACTTTCCAGAGCCGGAATCTCCGACTATAAATGCGAATTCACCCTGATCTATATCCATGCTTATATCCTTTAAGGCTGCCACGCCCTTCTCGTATGTCTTTGTGACATTTGTAAGTGTGATCAAAAATCCTGCGCCTCCATATACTTCATGTATTCTACAACCATCATGGCGATCTTGAATGTTATAGCATCGTCAAATACACGAAGATCCAGTCCTGTGCTCTTCTGGA
The DNA here is from genome assembly GCF_052064335.1 of Candidatus Weimeria sp. HCP3S3_B5. Lineage (NCBI taxonomy): Bacteria > Bacillati > Bacillota > Clostridia > Lachnospirales > Lachnospiraceae > Candidatus Weimeria > Candidatus Weimeria sp. HCP3S3_B5. Next base: position 56,917 of record NZ_JBQHVU010000008.1, read on the forward strand.
TCTTGTCGAGACGGTATACCAGTGTATTCCTGTGTATATAGAGCTGTCTCGATGTCTCAGAAACATTCAGACTGTTTTCAAAAAATTTGTTGATGGTAACCAGAGTCTCCTCATCAAAGTCATCAGGAGAACGGTCTCCGAATATCTCGCCAATGAACATCTTGCACAGAGGGATCGGCAGCTGATAAATCAGACGTCCGATACCAAGCACTGAATAAGCTATGATCTGCTTGTCTGAGAAGAATATCTTTCCTACGTCAAGTGCCAGCACTGCCTCCTTATAGGAACGGGACACATCCTTCAAGTCAGTAACTATAGTGCCATAGGAGATTCTGACTGCATCCTGCTGTCTGTCACAGAAAACCTGAAAGACGCTTTCGCAGGCCTTCTCTACTTCATCATAGCTGTTCTGTGCGAGCTGCTTTACTACTATTATATTATCCTCGTCAACCGCAGTGACGAAATCATGGTTCTTGCTTCCGAATATGCCTCTTACACACTCCATCTCGTCTCCGCGCTTGATCTTGTCATTTATCTCTATAACTATACAGACCCTTAAAGCCTCGACATCTATATGAAGCTTCTTTGACCTGTTGTAAATGTCGACGAGCAGGAGATTATCGAGCAGGAGATTCTTAATGAAATTGTCCCTGTCAAACCTTTCCTTATAGGCTACTGTTAGCTCAGAGAGCTGGAATGCACAGACCTTGCCCATTCCCTGCGCCTTGTCCTCATCGTCATCCCTTGATATAAGGATGAACTCCAGATTGCCATCGTCATATACCTTGAAAAAGTCGCAGCCGTCCATTACCTGGCTCTCTGCATGGGACTTGGCAAAGTCGACCGTTGACGCACTGTAACGGGGGGCATCAGTCATTGTGGAGGCCAGCACAGCACCCTCCGGATCCGTAACAGCAAAATCCACCTTTGTGATAGCACATAATCCGTCTATCGTCTTTTGTAAAATCTGATTAGTGATCATTATAACCCCCATTGGTAAATGTGCACTAAAAATGCCTGTCATTTTTGAGCAATATTTACAAGTACTCCTTATAGTTTAATACAATCTGACGAAAAATAAAAGACCTTTTTGTTACTTTTTATGCATTATGCGTGAAAAACAGCATTAAAAAAGCACCCCCTGTGAGGGGGTGCCACCTTTATAGGATCAAAGTACACGACGGACTGCTGCTATGTTTCTGTAATTTGCATTAGAGATCTTGATACCGTCACGGGCATTTGATGCATGAACGATACGTCCTCCGCCGATATAGAGTGCTACGTGTCCGCTGTAGCAAACAATATCACCAGGCTGCATCTCTGATGTGGAAACTCCTCTTCCTACGCTTCTGTCAGCTGATGATGAATGAGGAAGACTAACACCGAACTTCCTGTATACACTCATTACAAATCCTGAGCAATCAGCTCCATTTGTAAGAGATGTACCGCCCCATACATACGGATTCCCTACGAACTGGCAGGCATAGCTTGCAACTGAGCTTCCGCTGCCGCCTGAAGGAGCCTGATATGATGAGCTTCCTGATGACTGGCTCGATGATGAAGACGAAGAAGATGAAGATGAAGACGAAGAAGATGATGCGGATGAATCTGAAACCTCATCTCTTACTACTGCTCTTGCTGCCTTTGCCTTCTTAGCTGCCTTAATAGACTCTATTGTCTTAGCATGTGAGAAGGTATCTCTTACTGTGACATAATCAGCTGAAACATATCCCTTGTCATCATCAGCCTTTACCTTGATCCAGCCATCCTTCTCATCTGCTAAAACCTTAAGTTCTGAGCTGCCAGGTACAAGATCTAAAACCTCTGAATCCGAATCAGCCTTTGCACGAACCTTGAGTGTTGTGGTATTTACTGTAGCTACAGGAACAGCTGCCTTCTCGACCGCGTCCTTGCTTCCTACTGTAAGATACTCATTCTTGACCCAGCCTGTAACCTTTCCGGACTTGATCTTGGTCCAGCCCTTCTTTGTATCGATGACATGACCGAGATTGTCATTGTAGATATGGCCTACAAGCTTTGAGCTCTGGCTTGCATGCTTTCTTACATTCGCAAAATCTGAAACCCTTGCGATCGCGAGCTTGTCATACTTCTGCTGCTCGGCTGCTTTCTCTGCAGCTGCCTGATCCTCCTCAGCATCAAGCTCATCTGATGTATCTGAAACTATATCTGCAAGAGCTCTGTTGACACCTGAAAGAGTACTTCCAGTACCTGTAACAGCCTGATCTGCTGTATCAGCCTGACTGGCATCCGTATCATTAGTTGCAAGCCTTACCATTGCGGAAGCTCCGGCAACCGGTGCTGCCTGTGTCGGAAGTGCTGCTCCTGCAAGCATGATCCCTGCTGAAAGTGTAAGTGCTGCCGCCTGTACCTTGCGATTACGATTCATTCTTATAACCTCTTATAAATTTGTTATATTGTCATTAACAGTTATTACAAATTTGTTACATTTGTTAATATACACTGGTAAGAGGTTTTTGTCAAGCTATTTCTTAAAAAAAAATTGAAAAAATTTCAATATTTACTACTGCCTTTACTGCGTTATGTAATCATAGGCCGATGTAGCGGCATTGGCTCCGTCCGCTGCCGCCGTGATCACCTGGCGAAGCTTCTTGGTCCTTATATCTCCGGCCGCAAAGATCCCTGGAATGCTTGTAATGCAGTCCTCGCCGGCCTTTATATAGCCTCTTTCGTCCATATCAGGAAGTCCATCAATGCCATCGGTTTTTGGCCTTGTCCCGACAGCCATGAACACTCCGTCTACAGGGATAAGCACGGTCTCTCCTGTCGTCCTGTTCTCTGTTTCAAGACCTCTTACCTTATCCTCACCCCCTACAGACTTTACTACAGTATCCATAACAAGTGTAACATTTGAGATCCCCTCCACCTGTCTTGCCAGGGACCTGGCTCCGCGGAACTCGTTTCTTCTATGGATCAGATATACCTTTTTTGCAAAGCGTGACAGATAGATGGCGTCACCTAAGGCCACATCTCCGCCTCCGACTACAGCGACATCCTTTCCTCTGAAAAAGGCCCCGTCGCAGGTCGCGCAGTAGGATACTCCCTTTCCTCTGAACTTTTCCTCTCCCGGCACACCGAGCTGCCTGTGATCTGCTCCCATAGCAAGGATAACCGTCCTTGTCTCTATCTCCTCCCCGCTCTCAAGGGTCACCTTAGAAGCTGTAACTGCCTTAGCAGTTCCGTCCATAAACTCGCATCCGAGCTTAGCTGCGTGTTCCCTGAATTTCATACCCAGCTCCATTCCGTTTATCCCCGGAAGTCCCGGATAATTATCGACTACATCGGTTGTAGCTATCTGCCCTCCTCCTACAGGAGTATTCTCTATAAGAAGAGTCCTAAGACCGGCTCTGACCCCGTATATGGCTGCCGAAAGCCCGGCAGGGCCGCTTCCAATGATCACTGTATCGTACATATGCTTCTCCTTTCTAGAATGCCTGATGCTTTACTACAGCATACTCATTATCAGATCTGTAAAACGGGCATTCCTTATAATGCGACGAAAAAAGACGGACCATATCATCCTCGTCTATATCCACATCGCAGACATAAGCCTCATCGTCCTCATCATAGACATAGTTATTACATGACTCACACATTCCGCTCATAGAAGGCCACCTCCATATCCACGCGTGATTAGTACCTTATCATAAACGAGGCTATTTTTCAAGAAATCCCAAGCCTTGTCACCATATATCATATCTGTTATTATTTTCATGTCTTACATTTGATAGGAGGTAAAGATGACAAAGCTTATCGATAGAAAAGATGCCGACAGGAAGTTTACCTGGGACCTAAGCTCCCTTTATAAAAGCGATCGGGACTGGGAGCATGCCTTTACGGAGCTTGATCAAAAGACCAGTGCTGTCATGGCCTTTCAGGGAAGATTAAAGGATGCCCCTACTATAAAGGGCTATTATGACAGCATGACAGACCTTTCACTTCTCCTTGACGACCTTTTCTGCTATGCCTCGCTTAGAAAGAACGAGGATAACGGAGCTGACAAGGGACAGAGGATGTATCAGAGGATCTATTCCGAGTATACACGTGTCTTAAGCGCGACCGCCTTTGCCGAGCCAGAGATCCTTTCGCTGGATCAGGACACCTTAAATGAAATAAAGGAAAGCGATGAGCTAAAGGACTACCGTTATACCCTGACCCTTCTTATAAGAAGAAAGGCCCACACCTTAAGCGCTGATCAGGAGAAGCTTCTGGCCTCATTTACAGCTGCACTTGGCGCTCCTAAGGATATAGCCAACACCCTTCAGGATGTGGATCTGACCTTTGATCCGGTGACAGACAAGAATGGGCAGCCCATCGAGGTGACAGGAGCTAACTATATCCTGCTCCAATCCTCTGACGACAGGATCCTGAGAAAGAATTCATTTGACAGCTTTTATAAGGGATATGAAAAGCATATAAATACATTTGCAGCAGCCTATCAGGGTGCCGTCAGATCTGCCTGCGCAAGGGCAGCTGCAAGGGGATATGTAAGCAGCCGTGCCATGTCCATGGCTGAGGAATGTATACCTGAAGATGTCTATGACAACCTGACCGCAGCGGTAAGGGATCATCTGCCAGCTATGTATGACTATGCTGCCTTAAGGAAAAGAATCCTTGGTCTTGATGAGCTTCACTACTACGACCTCTATGCCCCTCTTGTAAAGGGCAACGAAAAAAGCTACTCTCTGGATCAGGCAGAGGAAATGGTGCTTGAGGCACTCTCACCTCTCGGAAAAAGCTATACAGATACAGTAAGGAAGGCCTTCAAGGAAAGATGGATGGATGTCTATCCAAACAAGGGAAAGACATCAGGCGCATACTCATCCGGTACCTACAGGAGCAACCCTTATATACTTTTGAATTTCACAGGAACCCTTGACTCTGTTTCTACTATAGCACATGAGATGGGTCATTCCATGCAGACATATCTGTCAAACCATAAGCAGCCGCCTCAGTATGCCGACTATACGCTCTTTGTAGCCGAGGTTGCATCAACTGTAAATGAAAACCTGCTCGTATCCCATCTCCTGAAGACAACTGATGATCCGCGCGAAAAGCTTTGCTATCTGAATCAGTATCTGGAGGGCTTCAAGGGGACTGTCTACAGGCAGACCATGTTTGCAGAATTCGAGGATAAGGCCCACAGGCTATCTGAAAAAGGGGAGGCACTGAATGCCTCCGCCTTAAATGATATATATGAGAAACTGATAAAGGACTATTTCGGAGAAAATCTGACCTACGACAGTCAGGTAAGGCTTGAATGGGCGCGTATCCCTCACTTCTACAGGCCATTCTATGTATATAAATATGCGACAAGCTACTGTGCTGCAGTTGCCATCTCCGAGTCTATCCTTGATCATAAGGAGGGAGCTCTCGAGCACTATCTCGAATTCCTGTCAATGGGCGGGAGCGCCGATCCTATAGATGAGCTTCGCCATGCAGGAGTTGATCTGACAAGGCGTGATCCGATCGACGCTGCCCTTGACCGGTTCAAGGACTATGTGGATCAGGCATCTTCTCTTATTTAGTGAAGTGATCTCTGGCAAAGGTCATATCTGAAACGACCTCCATTGTTCCAACATATCTGCCTGTCCTGTCACGCACAGCCATATAGCGGATCAGGACAGGCCTGCCTTCGCGGTTGGTCCACAGATCAACCGAATCCTTTTCTCCGCTTTTAAGCTCACCTATCACCATTCTGACCATAGGCTCGACCTTTGGCGGATGGCAGGTATATACCTCCCTGTCTATCGCAGCAAGAGGTCTTTTGAAAAGCTTCTTTTCTTTTCCTGAATTGAAATATCTGTTTATATCATTTTCATCGATAAAGGAGATCTCTAGCGGGATCGTATCAAGCATGGCGTTAAGCTGCTCGACGCTCATATGACCTCCCGGGAATCTGACCTCTGACTCAGATGAAGACATCTCAAATGAAGGAGATGCCTCCTCCCACTGGGAGAACTCTACTCCAGGCAGGGACTCATAATCAGACAGATCCCTTGCAATGCCCTTCCAGACCTGCTCGCTGAAATTCTTTGCGCAGAGAGGGAAAAGGATATTATCCTCCTTATAGACCATCTCCTCTGCCCTGGTAAGGACCCTGTCTATCCTCTCCTGCCAGGCGGTCTCATCCATTCTCTTTGGATTTCTTTCTGCTTCGCCAGTCAGAGTACGGAGCTCATCTCTTATCTCGTCATCCACACCCCACATCACATCTGAGGGACCTCTGAAGCCATAATCCTTTTTAAGGACTGGATATATCAGGTCGCCTTTTTTTGCATAATGAAGAGCTATCTGTCTTGTTCTTTCAAGAACAGGGAGAATGTCCTTCTTTTCTGAAAGTGCCCTTCTGGCCTCCGAAAGCTGCTTTTCCACAGCACGGTTTTCAAGATAGAAAATATTCAGAGGATGTCCCTTTATCTCTCTTAGTCTGGTGAATTCCTCGCCGGCCCCGTCACTTCTCTTAAGCCTTTCAGATATTCCAAGCGATTTATTAACCGCTTTTTCCGCATTATCTATCCTCTCCTGGACAGTAGCTCCATGAAAAAGAGCCGAATGGACATCGCAGAGTCTCTGTACATCAGAGATCTTTGTTCCTGACTCTATCATAGCCTGCTCTGCCTTAGCAATCTCTGCCGCATCGACATCGCTGAAGTTTGCGATGAACTCGGCCTTTACCCTTTCAAGGTCCTCTCCCTCACTAAGTCTCTTTACATAATCCTTAAGTAGCTCTGCTCTGTCTGCCATGTTATTTTCCTCCATTTCTTATCTTCTGGAAAAAATATAACACCGCAGACTGACCTTGTACGTTGCAAATCCAACATTAAATTTTCCCGCTGGTTATAGAGACATTCTCCTCTCCTGCGAATTTCCTGACCTCTTCTATCAGATCCTGATCTATCCTTATATGAAGGCTTGAATATTTCTTCATAAGCTTCTGGTCTGCAATAAAGGCAACTATGGTATCATCGCCCCCTGGCCTTCCCTCAAAGATCGACAGGAAGCTTTTTTCTATATCAAGAAAGGTCTTCTTGTCAGAAAACCTGACCCAGAGCTCCTTTGTCAGATCCTTGAAGCTTATCACCTGATCAGCAATAAAGGTCGCGTCCTCCTCGTCATCAACAGAGGCATGACCCTTTATCAGATACTTGCCGTCCTCAACTATTGAATTCCTGTACTTATCAAAGCAATCCGGGAAAAATATGATCTCCATAGAGCCATAGAGGTCCTCAGCGGTGACAAATGCCATGGCTCTGTCTGTCCTTGTATATTTGACCGAGATCTCATTTACTACTACACCAATGACACCACGCTGATTCTGCACCACATCAACTGTCCCGGTCTCCTCGTTCCTGTGGAAATCCCTCGAATAAAGCGTTACATTCTTCTTTATCACAGGAAGATATTCCTCAAGAGGATGACCGCTTATATAGATACCCATGACCTCCTTCTCGAAGGAAAGCAGCATATCCCTGTCAAACTCAGGCGTGACAGGAAGTGAATGCTCAAGCTTCCTTCTGTCCTCATCCGAGGAGATAAGGTCCATAAATGACATCTGGCCTGTGACCATATCCTTCTGCTCACGGGAGATATCATCCATTATGGTGCTTATCCCTGCATACATTGACCTGCGGTTGGCCCCGAAGCAGTCGCAGGCTCCGGACTTGACCAGATTTTCCATGGTTCTCTTGTTGAGGCCAAGCGGAATGCAGCGTCTGAGGAAATCCTCATAGGAAATATATTTTCCTCCTCTTTCTCTTTCCTTTACTATATTGTCAGCCATCGCTGACCCAAGAGCCTTCACAGCATTAAGCCCGTATCTCAAGCTTCCATCGCTTACAGAGAACTCTCCTCTTCCCTCATTCACATCAGGAGGCAGGACCTTAAGTCCCATATCCCTGGCTGCATTCAGATAATCATAGAGCTTGCCTGAGGAATCGATCACAGAGGTAAGGAGGGCTGCCATATACTCAGCAGGATAATAATATTTTAAAAATGCTGTCTGCATACTGAGAACTGCATAGCAGGCCGCATGAGATTTATTGAAGGCATACTGGGCGAAATCCAGCATGGAATCGTAGATCTCGTTTGCTACCCGCTCCGACTCCTGATCACTGTCGCAGATATGGTTCTTGATGCAGCCCGGCACATATCCCTTCTCACCGGGATTTCCGCTTCCATATACAAAGGAGCTTCGGCCTGCCTGAATCTCATCCTGATGCTTCTTTGACATGGCACGCCGCATGATATCGGCCTGGCCCATCGAGTAGCCGGCCAGTGACTGCACGATCTGCATGACCTGCTCCTGATAGACTATGCAGCCATAGGTATCCTTAAGGATAGGTTCAAGAGCCTTACATTTGTATACTACAGAATCCGGATCCTTCTTTCCCTTTATATAATCAGGTATGAACTGCATGGGACCCGGACGATATAGGGAGATACCGGCGATTATATCCTCAAACGATGACGGAGCAAGCTCCTTCATGAAGGACTGCATTCCGGCTCCCTCCAGCTGGAAGACACCTGCTGTCTTTCCTGTGCCTATGAATTCAAGAGTCTTTTTGTCATTTAAGTCAATGTGGTCGATATCCACATCTATGCCACGGTTTTCCTTTATATTTTTTACAGCATCCTTTACAACTGTAAGTGTACGCAGGCCAAGGAAGTCCATCTTCAGATAGCCGAGCTGCTCGAGCTGTATCATGTTGTATTCACAGGCAGGAGTCCCGTCCTTTGATCTGCCCTGAGGCATGCACTGATCGGCCCTTTCAGGATAGATGACTACACCGGCTGCATGCACTCCTGTGGACTTTGGAATACCCTCAAGCTCCTCTGCTGCCTTAAACCATTTTATATTCTCGGGCGACTTTCTGGCCGTCTCAGCCAGATCCGGCACCTTCTTAAGGGCAGCCTCAAGTGTGATATTGAGCTCATTGGGAATAAGCTTTGACACCCGGTTTGTCTCGGAAAATGGTATACCCATTGCCCTTCCCACATCCTTTATCACTGCCTTGGCCTTCATATTCTGGAATGTAGTGATAAGGCTTACGTGGTCAGCTCCGTACTTGGAGAATATATAGTCGCTTATGACCCTGTTTCTCTCACGGTCCTCGAAATCCACGTCAATATCCGGCATTGATACACGCTCTGGATTAAGGAAGCGCTCGAAGAGAAGGTTATATTTCACAGGATCAATGGCAGTAATACCTATACAGTAGCAGACCCGGCTTCCGGCAGCCGATCCACGGCCCGGCCCTGTCTTGCAGCCATGGGTATTTGCCCAGTTGATGTAATCCCATACTATAAGGATATATTCGACGAAACCCTTCTCCTTTATTACGGAAAGCTCTTTCATCGTATCCATATGGATCTGCTGGCGCTGATCATCGTTATAATCAGGGTTGTTTACATATCTTTCAACGAAACCCGTTTCGATAAGTTCCGTAAGAAAGTCCAGAGCACTCTGTCCTTCATGTCCCTCAGGCAGAGTATAATTAGGTTTCTTGTACTGGTTGAATACAAAGTCAACCTGACATCTGTCCGCTATCTTCTGTGTATTTTCTATTGCATCGTCAAAATCCGGGAAGAGCTCCCTCATCTCTTCCTCGCTCTTGACATAATACTGGCCGCCCTCATAGCGGATCCTGTCCTGGTCTGTGACCAGCTTGTTCTCCTGCATGCATAAAAGCACATCATGGCTCTCTGCATCCTCAGGCAGTGTGTAATGGCAGTCATTTGTCACGACAAGCGGTATACCTGTTTCCTTACTTATCCTTATTACTGTCTGATTGGTGATCTTCTGCTCAATCGAACCATCCAGATGATTCTGCATCTCAAGGAAATAATTACCCTCTCCGAACACCTTCTGATACCAGAGCGCCGTCTCCTTAGCCTTGTCATAGCTTATCATCGCGCTTCTCGCGACCTCTCCGGCTATGCAGGCTGACAGGGCAATAAGTCCCTCGTGATATCTTTCAAGACATTCATGATCTATACGGGGCTTGAAATAAAAGCCCTCTGAATTGCTTATAGAAACAAGCTTTATAAGATTCTGATATCCGGTCATATTCTCGCAGAGAAGAATAAGGTGGTAATATCTGGCATCGCCCTTCCTTGCGTTCTTATCAAGCCTGCTTCCTGTGGCCACATAGACCTCGCATCCTATAACCGGCTTTATGCCTGCCTTTCTGGCCTTCTGGTAGAACTCTATGGCTCCGTACATATTTCCATGGTCAGTGATAGCAGCCGCATTCATTCCCAGGGAGCTTACTCTTGCTATATAGTTATCTATCTTGTTGGACGCATCAAGTATAGAATACTGTGTATGCGTATGCAGATGCACAAAAGACATTTGTTACCTCCGATTTTAACAGCTCAGGTAATTATACCATAAAAGCGGATTCTTTTGTCCTCTTGATCAGTTATTCTCCTAGTGACAAAATTCACAAAGTTTTCTATCTTCAAAGACCGCAATCAACAGAATTACATCTTGACGGATAATGAGTATTCAGGAATCTGTGGCATCACAGAGGATGAGCCTGCAGCAGGCTTTGATCCTTAGATAGAGCAGTTGTCTATAAAAAAATTTCGGAATGGCTATATTCGTTGTTATAACAACATAAAATCGTTTCATCCCAAACTATACTAGGGATGGTTACAAAAAAAGCAACAGACAACAGGAGGAATATTCACGATGGACAAAGTAATAAATTTGAAAGATAATGTTGCAGCAATCTGCGATGCATATCCTGAGGTAGTTGATGTTCTGGTAGGATTAGGATTTACTCCTCTCGCAGATCCAGAGCACAGAAGGATCATGGGAGTTCATGTAACGATCCCTGAGGCTGCCGGAAGACATGACATACCGCTGGAGACAATTCTGCATGCACTGAAAGAGAAGGGATTTACCTTTGAGGAGTAATCAGGATTTCATATAAATCCTCTGGCTACTAAGGCCGAAAGCACAGAGACAAGAGCGAACGTAAGCGAAGCTCTTGTCTCTATGCTTTTGGCCATAATGAAGTTCTGCTCGCTAAGCTCAAGCTGCGCCTACGGCTTGCTTTCGCTAACAAGGAAGTTCTTTTCGCTAAATTCGAGCTTCGCCTATGGCTCGCTCTCATTAACAAGGAAGCTGTCTTCGTTAAGCTCGAACTTCGTCTTCGACTCGTTCTCGCTAATCTCAGACAGCGGCCTCGCACCTCGCACCTCACACCTCTCACCTCTCCCCTTATAACTCCCTTATCAGATTTACCATCTCGATTGCGCTCTCCGCACAGTCTGCTCCCTTGTTCCCTGCCTTTGTGCCTGCACGCTCTATGGCCTGCTCGATCGTATCAGTAGTAAGCACTCCGAACAGAACAGGTATGTCCGTATTAAGCGCCACATTCGCAACCCCCTTTGATACCTCACTGCATACATAGTCATAGTGGCTTGTTGCCCCGCGGATCACAGCGCCAAGCGCGATCACAGCATCATAGTTTTTACTGTTTGCCATTTTCTGAGCTATGAGAGGGATCTCAAAAGCTCCCGGAACCCAGGCTACCGTTATATCACCAGCGTCGACTCCATGACGGAGCAGGACATCCTGGCATCCTCCCAAGAGCTTTGAAACTATAAACTCGTTAAACCTGGCACATACTATCCCAATCCTTATTCCTTCTCCTGTAAGCTTTCCTTCTAATACCTTCATTTATTCTGCCTCCTTATTATCAGTATCAAAATTCAACAGATGTCCCATTCTCCTCTGCTTTGTCTTCAGATAGAAAAGATCCTCTGTGGTAGCGGGTATCTGAATAGGAACCCTTTCTTCTATCTCAAGGCCGAAATCACAAAGCTGGTAAATCTTGTCCGGATTATTGGTAAGAAGCCGCATGGTCACAACTCCAAGATCCTTTAGTATCTGTGCTCCTGTCCAGTACTCTCTTAAGTCCGGTGCAAATCCCAGTTTCACATTTGCCTCAACCGTATCAAAGCCCTGCTCCTGGAGAGCATAGGCCTTAAGCTTATTGATAAGCCCTATCCCGCGGCCCTCCTGTCTCATATAAAGAAGCACTCCCCTGCCTTCCTTCTCGATTGCTCTCATGGCTGCCGCAAGCTGGTCTCCGCAGTCGCATCTTTTCGATCCGAACACATCACCAGTCAGACATTCGGAATGGACCCTGCAAAGCACGCTTTTCCCATCACCTATATCTCCCTTTACCAGGGCCACATGGTGCTCGCCTGTAATATCATTCACATAACCATAGATTCTGAAATCCCCGTAGCGGGTCGGCATCTTTGCCTCTGCCTCACGGACCACATGCTTGTCATGAAGACGACAGTAATCCTGAAGCTGCTTTATCGTGATAACTGAGATGCCCCATTTCCTTGCATTCTCTAAGAGCTCACTAGTCCGCATCATGGTACCGTCCTCACGCATTATCTCGCAGCAGAGTCCGCACTGCTCAAGGCCAGAAAGCCTGCACAGATCAACGGTCGCTTCGGTGTGTCCGTTTCTTCCAAGCACTCCTCCCTCCCTTGCCACCAGCGGAAATACATGTCCCGGGCGACGCAGTTCCTCAGGTTTTGTCTTCGGATCAGCACATTTCCTGCATGTATATCCTCTTTCCTCGGCCGAAATACCGGTAGTAGTGTCTACATGGTCTATTGATACGGTAAATGCCGTATTGTGATTGTCTGTATTTACCTTTACCATCTGCTCTAGTCCCAGACGACCAGCCACCTCAGAACTCATAGGTGTGCATATAAGTCCTCTGGCATGACTTGCCATGAAATTCACATTCTCAGTCGTTGCAAACTGTGCCGCACAGATCAAGTCTCCCTCGTTTTCCCTGTCCGGATCATCGATCACCATTAAGAGGTGTCCGGCCCTGATCTCCTCTAAGGCTTCTTCAACAGTACAATAATCTTCTTCCATTTTTCCTCCTAAAATCCATTTTCCTTAAGAAAATCCAACGAAATACCGCTTTTCTTATCATTAAGCAGCCTGTCTATATATTTACCTATTATGTCGGTCTCTATATTTACTATATCAGAGGCCCGCTTTTCTTTAAGTATGGTAACAGAGGCCGTATGGGGAATTACCGATACTATAAAACCATCTGTCATAAGATCAGCTACAGTAAGGCTTATCCCATCTATCGTGACAGAGCCCTTTTCTACTATATGTCTTAAAAGGCCCTTATCAGCCCTTATGGTATACAAAAGTGCATTGCCATCTGCTCTAACCGAGCTTATCACTCCGGTCCCGTCGACATGTCCTGTGACAATATGTCCTCCGAACCTTCCATTGCATGGCATAGCTCTCTCCAGATTCACATGACTTCCGATCCTAAGCCTGGCAAGTGAGGACCGGCTTACGGTCTCATGCATTACATCTGCCTTAAAGCCTCCCTTATCCACTTCTGTCGCGCTAAGACAGACTCCATTTACAGCCACGCTGTCACCTGTCACGAGGTCTGCGGCTATAAGCGGTGCACATATTGAGAGAGCTCCGTAGCTTCCATACCTTTCAATACTGCGGACAGATCCGATTTCTTCAACTAATCCTGTAAACATTGCTCTTGACCTCTCCTTCTATCAGGAAATCATTTCCAAGCTCCCTTACAGTCACATCCTTAAGAGCCATGGCCTGATCCGGATATCCGACTCCCTCTCCGCCAACAGGAGACTTAGCCAGCTCTCCACCGAAAAGTCTGGGCGCTATATAAGCTAAGACCCGGTTTACTATCCCGCTTCTCATCGCGCTCCAGTTAAGACTGGCTCCTCCCTCGATCAGTATGCTGTCTATCTCCTCCTGGCCCAGGCGCTCGATAAGACTTGAAAGGTCTACCATACCATCCCTTTCAGGAAGACTATAAACCTTGCAGCCTGCCTCAATATAGGCTGCCTTTCTCTCACAAGAGACAGCTCCCGCCACCATGATAGTAGGAATCTCCCTCGCAGTTCTTACTATCCTGCTGTCCATCGGGGTTCTAAGATGCGTATCGCATATTATCCTGACAGGGTTCCTGCCTCCCTCTATCCTGCAGTCAAGCATGGGATCATCGGCTATGACAGTACCAACCCCGACCATTATGGCCCTGTAGTGGCTTCTCTGTCCGTGGACATCCCTCCTGGCCGCCTCTCCAGTAATCCATTTTGAGGCTCCAGTCCCTGTAGCTATCTTACCGTCCATTGTCATCGCATATTTCATTACGACGTAGGGAGTGCCTGTGGTGATATAGTGAAAGAAGACATAGTTTATAGCGTCGCATTCCTCCTCAAGGACTCCTGTCTCGACCTCTATACCATGCTTCCTTAAATATTCTATCCCTTTGCCAGCGACAAGAGGGTTTGGATCCGATGAGCCAATGACCACCCGGCTGATCCCAGCCCCGACCAGAGCCTCGGTGCAGGGCGGCTGCCTGCCTGTATGACAGCAGGGCTCTAATGTCACATACATGGTCCCTCCTTTTGGATCCTCACTGCAGGCCGCAAGAGCCTCCCTTTCTGCATGGAGTCCACCGCATCTGTGATGGTATCCCTCTCCTATTATCTTCTCATCCTTTACTATCACTGCTCCGACCATGGGATTGGGGCTGGTCCATCCCATTCCCTTCTTAGCAAGTGAAAGAGCAATCCTCATGTAATCCTTATCTTCCATTTTTCCTCCAAGAAAAAAACACCCTGAACAAATGTCCCGGGCGTTCATAAAATCAGCATATCATCTAAAAATAAGCTCCGGAATGATATCCATTCCAGAGCTTATGATCAGACGCATTATAATAATCCTGCGATTATATGATCTTCTTTCATCCAGACTATACTGTCGGCTCCGGAATCTGACCGGATCATGCCTTTCGGCTCGTGGGCTCTACCACCGGTGGGGAATCTCACCCCGCCCTGAAGACTTCTATTCATTTCAAAAAAGTATAAGGCTTAATTTCCATTTTGTCAACGATAAATTATTTTTCCTTTGCCATTGGCTGGGAGGCGATAAGGAGTATAGTACCTATATAGACTCCCATCATAGACAGTACAAGTAATGCGAATGCGACTATAGCTCCTCCGCTCAGGGCGTTCGGAAACATGGCCTCTATCACGAATGAGAGCGAATTAAAGCTGATATGGAGAATGATCGTGACTAGAAGGCTTCCTGTCCTGTGGGCTATGAATCCAAACATAAGGCCTAAGAGGAAGGCATAGACAAACTGGATCAGATTGCCATGTATCAGGCCAAAAAGGAGAGCCTGAAGTATATTTGCCCAGAAAAAGGACATGGACTTCTTGAAATAGCCAAGAGTAAGTCCACGGAATACAAGTTCCTCACTGATCGGCCCAAGGATGGCTGAGTATATCAGCATCAGAGGGGTAATGCCTCCTGAAAGACCTGTAGTCTTAAGAAGCTTCATATATCTTGCAAGCTCCTTAGGAAAGGCAGCACTCAGAAGTGATACCAGAAAGCTCGATATGATCTGTGCTCCGAATACGAAGAGGATCACACCGGCTATCACCATGAGTGGACGAAAGCCCTTAAGACTCATGCTCCTGCATTCGAAGCTGCATCTGTTTCTTTTGAACCAGGCCCCGAAGATCACAAGAGCGAATATACTGTATATAAACAGAGTAACAGAATAAAATCCCTTCCCTGTGAAGCATTTCATGAAGATCTTCATCAGATCATCGTAGCTGCTTCCGGAGAATGTAGCTCCATAGTAGACAAAGAAGAATTCAGCTACTATGATCGAGATCACATTCTGCAGGACAAATACGACAACAGTCGGCAGAATTCCAAGAAGTATATTTTTCCCTTTATTTGACACTTAAAAACTCCTTAAGCTCATCAACCCGCCTCTCGGCATCCTCTCTTCCGTTCTGATAAAGCTCCTCCATAATATCCTGATCGACCTTGTAAGTGCTGACCTTTATATCTGCGCTTGGAGAAAATGTAATGACCTTTCCCTGATCGCGCATCTGCCTGATCTTGGTGATCTGTCTGTTATAGAACTCATGACGATGACGCAGCCTGTAGATAACAGCCGGATACTTACGGAGGGCAAAGGTAAAGATCACTCTGTGCTTCTGAGGCTGCATAAGGTAGCCCTCAGGCTTTGAAAAAATGACCACTGCCTTTCTCACTCCCTTCTCCCAGGCCCTCTGTATAGGAAGCGAATCGCTTACTCCTCCATCGAAGTATTCTCTCCCGTCTACGAGCTGGGGATTACTCATCACAGGAAGGGCACAGCTGGCCTTTATGGCTGCATAGTCATTTCTCTTCATATCCTTTTTATTAAAATATGCAGCGTGACCAGTCATGGCATCTGTAGCAACGACCTCGAATTCGCATGGATTGGCCTCCATAGCGTCATAGTCAAGCGGATCAGCTCCATCCTCGTTGGTCAGCGTGCTGTAGATATAGTCAAGGCCGAAGAATGAGCCTGTACGGATCAGATTGTCAAGACTGGCATACTTCTTTGACATGGAGTGGATCGAATAGAATCTGCGGTTTCTCTCTCTCTGTCCGGCCACATAGGAGGCCGCACAGGCGCTACCTGCTGAAACGCCGTTTACATAGTCAAAGTTTATATCATTCTCCAGAAAAACATCAAGCACACCGGACGAATAGGCGCACTTCATGCCTCCGCCCTCTACTACAAGTCCTGTTTTCATCTGTACCTCCTTAATGGAAAAGGGACTGGTCCTTTTCACCTTCCACAGATAAGCTATGTGGAAACGAAAATCAACCCGTCCCTTTCTGAATAGTTCACTTTTCAGACTGCCTCGGAGTCTTTATCATCTGACTCTCACTCGACCCTGTCAGGATGCTCTTCAGCCCAGAGACGCTCCGCTACCGGCTTCCATGCCTTTGCATACGGAGCGGTCTTCTCGTAGAGAGCCTCAGTTGACTCAGGTGACTCAGGATCTGTAGGGAAGGCCTTTCCCTCCTTTACCAGCTGTCCTAAGATCTCAGGGTTCTCAAGCATAGGACAAGGGCGGAGCATATTCTTGTTGAATGGCTGCTGCTCCTTGTAGAGCTGGAAGATAGGCTGCTTGAAGCAGTCAAGCAGGCTGTCCTTACGGATATTGGCACTTGAATAGTGGATGAATACGCAAGGATCCACATCTCCTCTGGCATTGATATGGCAGTACTCTCTTCCTCCGGCAACACAGCCTCCCACGAACTCACCGTCATTCTGGAAGTCAAGAGCGAATATAGGCTTGCCGCCTTCGAAGCCTCTGATCTCCCTTACACGGTGGAACATATACTCACGCTCCTCAGGTGTAGGGCAGAGCTCCGGAACCCCGGCAGCGCCTGTAGGCATATAGTGGAAGTACCAGATATAGCGGGCTCCCTTATCTACGAGAAGATCAAGGAACTCATCGCTTGTGACATTCTTATAGTTGACATGGGTGTAGCAGATAGAGCATCCGAAGAAGAGCTTATGCTTCTTCAGAAGATCCATTGCATGCATTACCTTGTCGAATACACCGTCTCCGCGGCGTCCGTCATTAGCCTCTGCGAAGCCCTCTACTGAGATAGCGAAGCTCATGTTTCCACATTCAGCAACCTGCTTGCAGAAGTCCTCATCAATAAGGGTTCCGTTTGTGAAAGGCTGGAAATATGAGGTATTGTGCTTCTTTGCAAGCTTTATCAGATCAGCCTTCCTGACGAGAGGCTCTCCACCTGTAAACAGCCAGTTGTGGATACCCATTTCCTCACCCTCTGTGATAAGCTTGTCAAGCTCCTCGTAGGTCAGGTTCAGCTTATTGCCGTACTCTGCTGCCCAGCAGCCTGTACAATGAAGATTGCAGGCTGATGTAGGATCGACAAGGATAGACCATGGTACATTACAGCCTTCCTTCTCTCCAAGTGCTCTGGTGTCCTTATATCCTCTGAATGCTGACTCATATCCGAGATTCAGTGCAGCCATCTTTATAAGTCTTGGATCGACCTCATCAAAGATCTTGTTGGTGAACTTCATCCACTTACTGTCCGGATCAGAAAACTGAGCACGGAGTGCATCATATGCTGCGTCAGGCCAGGTGTCCTTGAGAACCTTCTGGACCAGATCGATCATCTGGCACATTGCCTTTCCTCTGCCCTTGTCCACATGCTTTAATGCTGCTGTTATAGCTACGTCAAAGGCAGCTCTTTCTGCCTTATGCTTTAAGCTGGCCATTAGAATTTCCCTCCTGAATACTTACTTATAATTTCCAATTACTACTAATAATAAAAGTACAGAGCCTATTTTTCAAGAAACAGATTTCAGAAAATGTAGCATGTAAAGCCTTTTCAGAGAAAATCGTAAAAAGAGACTTGACTTTTTATAGCTGTACTAGTATTATTAGTACAGTTCAAACGAAAGGAGTTGATTCTTTGAATTTTCTTGACTTGCAGGATCCACGTCCGATCTACGAGCAGATAGCGGATATGTACAGGAAGCTGATTCTTAAAGGCGCAATGAAGCCCGATCAGCCAATGCCATCCGTCCGTTCTCTCTCGGTAGAGCTTTCCACGAATCCCAATACCGTCCAGAAGGCCTTTGCCTCGCTTGAGCGAGAAGGGTATATATATACTGTAAAGGGAAGGGGAAGCTTCGTGAAGGACAATATAGATCTGAAGGAAAACAAAGTAAAAGAGCTTAGGGAAAGGCTTGCAGCCATCCTTGAGGAGGCCCGCGAGCTCGGCATAAGCAAGGAGGAACTGTTCGAATGATAGAAACAGTAAAATTAACAAAGACCTTTGGCGCTAATAAGGCCTTGAATGATATCTCTCTTCAGATAAACGAAGGAGAGATCACAGGCCTTGTCGGGACGAACGGCGCCGGAAAGAGTACCCTGCTTCGGATAATAGCAGGCATACTTCGTCCTGACTCCGGCCAGGTAAGTGTTGACGGGAAAGCTGTATATGACAACCCTGAGGCCAAGAGGGATTTTTTCTTTGTCCCGGATGAGCCCTACTTTTTCACAAATGCTAACGGCCTTTCCATGGCAGCCTACTACGAATCGATCTACCCGACCTTTGATATGGACAGGTTCAGAAAGCTTTCAGAGGCCTTCTCGCTTCCTGTAAAAAGCAGGATATCCACTTATTCCAAGGGGATGAAAAGACAGCTTTCTATCCTTCTTGCGGTCTCCTCAGGGACTAAGTATATAATGCTTGATGAGACCTTTGACGGGCTCGACCCTGTCATGAGGACAGCTGTCAAGTCACTTTTCGCGGAAGAGATGTCAGAAAGAGGACTTACACCCTTTATCTCTTCCCATAGTTTAAGAGAGCTTGAGGACATCTGTGACCATGTCGGGCTACTCCATAAGGGAGGGCTTTTACTCTCGGAGTCGCTTGACGATATGAAGACAGGCCTTCTGAAGCTCCAGTGCGTCTTCTCAGATGAAGGCGATATTTCTACTGTAAAGGAGAGCCTGCATATAATGGCAGACGAAAGACAGGGTATGCTTCATGTGATGACCGTAAAGGCTGACAGGGCTAAGGCTCTTGAGGTATTCTCTCATATCGACACAGTATTTTTCGAGATACTGCCTCTCTCACTCGAGGAATTATTTATTGCAGAAACGGAGGACAATGGCTATGATGTCAGGAAACTCATCATCCAGTAATTATATAAAAATGCAGAAAAATCTGCTTGGAAACAGGAAATGGCTTGTGATCCTTGCCTTTCTTACCTTCATTCTATACAACGGAGTATTTCTGGCTCTGGCTCTATCTACATATGATGCAAAGCCTGTCATGACAGCAAAGGATCTCTTAAGCTACAGTGGCTTTGACCGGATCATCACGATCGTCGGCGCCATCCTGCTTGGACTGGAGAGCTTTCACTGGTTAGACAGCCGGACAAAGCTGGACTTCTACTGGAGTCAGCCAGTCAGCAAAAGGTCTCTGTTTGTTTCTACTGTAATAAACAGTATAGGAATCTACACAGCCTCATATCTGCTGTCATTACTTATTGGACTTGTGATCGCAGGGATAGGAGGAGGCATGAATGGCTCCGTACTTCTGCTAGCCTTCATTGGCTTTATAAGGAATTTCTTCCTTTTCCTGTCTGTGTATTTCTATGCTGTTCTTGCAGTGATGCTTACAGGAAATATCATAGTAGCCGTGATAGCAGACGCAGTCCTGCTCACATTTGGGCCCATATTCGACTGGAGCATAAACCACTGCATGGGCTTTCTTAAGACCAGGGCCTATGGCAGTGCCTTTACTACACATGGTATCCTTAGTCCCCTTTATACCGTTACTGACTCAATGAGCACTAATGGAGCCATATTACGAAACCTCTTCTGTGCTCTTCTCTCACTCGTCCTTTCATATCTGCTCTATAAGCACAGGAAGGCAGAAGACGCAGGAAATTCGGTCCCACTGCCTGTCGTAAGACGCATAACAAAGGTGATCCTGATCTTCCTCTGCTGTATCTTAAGCACTGCTTTCTGTTCAGACAGCAGTACAATAACTGCAGCCACAGGAGCTGTCATTGCTGTAATGATAATAAGTGCCGTCGTAGTCGGAGGCATAATGGAGACCATATACAATTCAGACGTCAGGGCCGCCTTCAGGGGATACGGATATTCTATAGCAGGCTGTGCTGCTGCCCTTATCCTCTTCCTCGGATGCTACTACGATATAGCCGGCTACAACAGATGGGTGCCTGCTGCACAGGACGTAAAGAGCGCCTATATCACTCCTGAAGGAATAGAAGACAGCTACCGCAGCAGCTATTCGAAAAAATACATGAAGCTTACCGATATAGACACCTTAAACTCCCTTCTTACTATAGGAGAGCAGACCATAACAAGGGATCCTTATGCTAAAGGTATCAGGCTAAATATAAGCTACAGGATGAAAAACGGCCATACAAGGACCCGCAGGGTGATAATACCAGGAAGCGCCTTTTCCAGCATGAACTCGGTGTTTAAAAGCCAGAGCTTCAAGGAGGGGTTTTTCACGGTCTACCACGACAGTCACTTTACATCACAAAAAGACTTCGGAATAACCTACTATTACATGGACAAAAACGCCGAGGAAAACAGGACAAAGACTTTAACAGGGAGCAATATTGATACCTACAAAAAGATCAGGGAGGCCTATATAAAGGATCTCGATTCATATGATATAGATACAGCAGCCTTTGAAACCCAAGCAGGCAAGATAGAGATCATAACACTAGAAAATGGAGTTGAAAAGGAGCGTACCTTCCTTCCTGTATACAAAAGCTTTACAAACACTATAAATGCCCTAAAGAGCGAGGATATGTATGCAGATGTCACCCCTTTATCTGATTATTACGATTCTGATTCGATGCCATTCTATTTAGGTCAGAAAAGCTCTTTTCTAGGCCACGAAAACGACAAATGATCCATTCATTAGTACGAAAAAAGGACCTCTCCGGGATTTAGGAGAGGTCCTTTTTTCAGAAGAACATCATGACAGTAGAGAAAAGCGTAGTCGCAACTACAGTTATCACTATTATCATTGCTATAAGCCTTGTATGTCTTTTTCTCAAAATATCACCTCAAATCCACCTGTAAAGGTCTCTGCCGGCTTTAAGGCCTGTGAATACTTCCTGTCGGCAAGCTCTCCGTCAAAATCGACTCCGTCGGCTCTTCCGAACCACGGCTCTATACAGATAAAAGGAGCATGCTTTCCGACCGGCGACCAGATACCAAGCAGAGGACTGTCAAATACCACTGTAAGGTAAGCCTTACCTGATGGTCCTAGAAGAGACACCTTATCAGCCTGTCTGTCCTCTATAATAAGCGCATCATCTGCGAAAAGCTGATCGGATGGAGTAAGCCTTCCCTTATCCAGCTCTATCTCCTTAGTCTCATTATTTACAAGTCCCTCAGATGAGAGAGTATGTACTGTAAGATGAGACGGAGCAAAGCCCATTTTCTCAAAGTATATACCATATTCACTCCAACTGCCCTGACCATTTACAGGACACATAAAGGCCGGATGTCCGCCGATAGAAAATGGCATATATACATCTCCTGTATTTGTGACCCTCCAGGTAAGCTTAAGACCCCTGTCTGTAATGTCATATTTTATCCTAAGATCAAATTCAAAAGGATATTTCTTCAGAGTCTCCTCCGATGAGAGCAGCTGATAAGTGATTGAGTCGTCCGTCCTTTCAAGAAGACAAAATTCCATATCACGGGCAAAGCCATGCTGTCCCATACTATATGACCTGCCATCAAGCCTGTATTCCTTATTCTTTAAGGAGCCTACAAAGGGAAAAAGCACCGGTGCGTGCCTTCCCCAGAATGCCGGATCTGCATTCCACAGATACTCTATTCCTCCCTTTATCAGGGAGACTGCCTCTCCTCCAGCCGTATCCGTCGTAAGAGTGCATCCGTTTCTTTCAATTACTGTCTGCATATCCTCTCCATCATCCGCATATATCGATTATTGCCTGAGCATAAACCTCTACTGCCGTGATCAGATTGTCGACCGGCATGAACTCGTCTGCGCCGTGCATCCTTGTGTCGATTCCCGGAAGAACAGCACCGAATGCTACCCCATTCTTCAGATCGTGGACATAGGTGCCGCCTCCTATGCCTATTGCCCTGCCAGTAAGTCCTGTCACGTCCTGATAGGCATTTAACAGCTTCTTTACGAAATCAGAATCACCAGGAACATAATGCACAGGTATCATGCCAGGGCACTCGAAGGTAAATCCGGCCTCCTCTATATATCTCCTGGCTGTAAGCAGACAGTTGTCCTCAGTCGCACAAAGAGGCACCCTTGAGTCAAAGGTAAAACTCATCCCCTTTTCATCCACCTTGAACAGATCAAGTGTAGCTGTAAGGGATAGCCCCTCCCTGTCAGTCATGTCTATCCCGATCCCTCTGCCGTCATATACTCCGTATGGAAAAAGCTTCGGCACCATCCCAAGAAGCGAGTTCCTTCTATTATCAGCCATAGGAAGATATGAAAGCAGCATAAGAAGCGCAAGACCGGCATTCACTCCCTTCTCCGGAGTAGAGGCATGGGCGCTTTCGCCTATGATCATGATCTCCCTGTCGTCATAAATCTGATAATCCACAGGGACCTTTTCCTTAAGCTTTTCTAATGCAGAGGCAAACATTTGTCTGCTTGTCCCGAGAAACTCAGCTCTCGCCCTGTTAGGGACTGCATTTGTGGCGACTCCAGCAGTCATTGAGACAAGCTCCACTCCCTCTCCCTCGCAAGAGGCACAAGCGGATAAGTCCCCGCGGAACATACCTTTTTCTATATTTATCAGAGGAAACTCAGCATCAGGGGAAAATGTGCATTCTGCCTCTTCCTCCTTCTCATAGTACTTTTCTATATCGATGGAGCCTGTTTCCTCATCCGAGCCCATTATGATCCTGACTCCTCTCTTAAGAGGAATGGCTGATTCCTTTATGGCCCTCATAGCATAGAGAGCACAAAGAAGGGGGCCCTTGTCATCGCTTGTACCACGGCCATAAAGCCTGCCGTCCTTTTCTATCACCTTGAAGGGTTCTGTGACGCTCCAGCCCTCTCCGGCCGGAACTACATCTGTATGTCCTAGGATATCGAGATATCTGGGCAGATCCTGATCAAAATCAGCCGCTATCACATAGTTATCGTAATCTGTTGTCTTAAATCCATATCTCTCGCATAGCTTGCCGCCGAAACGAAGGGCTCTTCTGCACTCCTCTCCGAATGGTGCTTGAGGAGCAGGATCTGAAAGCACCGAAGGTATAGCGCACAGATCCTTTATATCTTTTTTCAGTTCATCAATATGATCCTCTGCAAAGCTCTTAATTCTCTGATCCATAGTTCACCTCATACATATCTTATGCTTTCTATATACTCTCTTATAGTATACACAGTTTCGTCAAAAACCGGAACTATCTCTTCTATGCCCGACTTCCTTGTGACTTCTCTCTGAGTCTTGAAGGCCCTGTCAGCAAGCTCCATAGCTCCTATATTGAGGGCCAGATAGGCAAGAGGATGACAAACCTCATAAACCTCAGAGGCCGTCTTCCTGTCAAGATCCCTCAGCTCATCCTCTATATGAGAAGCATAATCGAGACAGATCTCAAGTGCTGTCCTGTAGTCTCCCAGATCATCGGCGAAATAGGACAGTCCTGCCTTTGTATCAAGTATGGAGCCCCTTCTCAGTGTGATCCTTCCACCTATCTTGAGAGGAAGCTTTACTATGAAGCTGCTCCCCTTTCCATAGACGCTTTTTACATCTATAGTCCCCCTCATCCTCTCCACCAGGGAGGAAACTATGGAAAGTCCAAGTCCTGTACCCTGGATATGCTTTGTCACATCAGAATCGAAGCGGTGGTATCTTTCGAAAAGATACGGTATATCCTCCTCCTTTATACCTATTCCTGTATCGGATACATCTATGACCAGATTCATATTATCGTCAACAGAAGCATAGATTTTTACTGCGCCCTCACTTGTATACTTTATCGCATTGGCTGCCAGATTGATCACGATCTGCTTTATTCTGTCGTCATCACCTATCCATACATCAGGTGTCCCCTGTGACACTGTGGTCTCAAACATGAGACCGCTTTCCTCTGCCATTGTGCCCATCATGTTCCTGATTTCATTTAACAGCCCCGAAAGATGGAAACGGCGGTTATTCAGCTTAAGGCTCTGCCCGTTCAGGCTTACCATATCGAAGATATCCCTGATAAGAAATGACAGCATCTCCTCAGAAGCAAGTATCTGCCTGGCATATTCCTTTGTCTGTGATCTCTTGGAAACCTGCTCCATATGGGTTGCATCTACCCGGATCAGATGAAGCGGAACTGATATCTTATCGGAGACATCTGAAAAAATCCTTTCCTTCTCACTGATCTCATAGGATGCCTCCTTATTTTCCTTGTCCACCCTCTCCTTCAGGATGCTTATCTGCCTGTAGTCCCTTGACTCAACTGCCAGGAAGCAGAAATAGATATAGAAGGAACAGAATGCGGTCACGAACTGTCCCTTTCCATACAGCATGTCAAATGTGATTATCACTGCGACAATGCAGCCAAGGGAGAGGATAATATTTGCTCTTATACCTTCTGCTGATTTCCTGTATGTATAGAGATATACTACCATAGCAGCTACCGAAAGCTCTACCAGAGCAAAGGATCCCCAGAATATCAGGCTGTTGATGTATGGTAAAAAAAGGAGACCTCCTGACAGGACAGCCAGGCCCGCATCAGCAAATGCTGCAACTGTAGTAATAAAAAGCCAGATACGAAATGCCTTGCTGTGACTTGTCGTCCTCCCGTACTGGAGATCAAGGAAGATAAGAAGCACCAGGTCAAATACCCCGACTGCAAGATTAAGATAGGGATCAGGTGGCAATCTAAAAATCCTCATAGAACTTCCTTACCTCCTATCGCTTGACTTATTACCGAAAACAGCTCATCCTGCTTTACCGGCTTTCTCACATATCCGCTGAATCCGGCCTTCTCGTACATCCTGGCGTACTCCTCGCCATCGTTACCTGTGACCATTATAACCGGAGTATGTTCTGCAAGTCCTGACTCAGTCATCCTTCTCATAGTGGCCATCCCATCCATGACGGGCATCTGATGATCTATAAGCACCAGATCGAAATGCTCCCTCGTCATAAGGTCAAGTCCCTCACGTCCCCCTGAGACAGAAGTAACACTTGCTCCGGTATGGTTTAGAAGTCCCTCGATAATTCTTAGATTGATAGGAGTGTCGTCAATGCTTAAGATATGCTTCCCGCTAAGATCCGGCATACCTGTCTTCTGATGAAAGACCTGATCCTCTGTCTTTGCCTGATTTAAGATCCGGTTTACGACCTTTAGCACAGATTCGCCCTCCCTCTTTATCTTGCCGGTAAGCACCCCCACTACAGGGTCCTTATCCTCCTCAGCTATAAGCTGGTTTATCCCAAGGACAGCATTAAGCGGTGTCCTTATCTCATGAGTCATACCGGCAAAGAGATCCTCTCTGGCCTTCTGTGCCTCCTTTATCCTCTCCTGAGCCTTCCTGCTCTCACCTAGCAGGGCTGACATCCTCTTGTAGTCGGGTGATTCCAGTGAGAAATAAAGGATCACAAATGACAGGATCCCTGTTGCATGAGCTAACAAAACTCTGGCATTTATACAAGCCTGTATCAGACATCCGATCACAACGACCATATATCCTGCAAAAATAGTTTTCTTCTGTTTGCTTGAAAAATCCTTATTAAACACGACCATCATAAATATTGAGCTTGTCACTATAAAAAGTGGAATACCATAGCCTATGATATATGAGAAAGGTGTCCTTACAAACCTCTCTGTGCTGAAATCATAGTCTATGATAAAGTGACCCGGCCAGAATATGCTTATTATAAGAAAGACCATATAGACTGAAAAGATAAAGTCCGCTACATTGGTCATCGTATGGATAAGCTTGTTTGGCTTGAAATAGCTTTTCAGATAACGGAAAAGCACATAGGAAAGCAGTCCGAACCCAAAATAGTTCAATGTATTTAATAATACAACTATGAATTTCGAGTAAAAAAGCTCGCTGTCTACCGAAAAGGTAACATAGGTCGTAACAAGATCAAATATATCACTTGCTACAGCCGTAACCGCAAGTACACGAAAGGATTGTAGGTTATGCTTCCTGTCTATCATGATAAATACAAGCAGTATTATCCCGAATATGGCAGCCACACCCTCTATATTCATATTGACCCTGCTGGTGACCTCTGCAAATACATCCTCTTTTCTCATAATACACTTCCCTTCAGTGCCAGCACTCCTCTGATACGACGCTTGAGAATGATCTCGTCAACCGGCCGCTCGATTATATCGTTTCCACCGCAGGAAATACTCCTGACCTTTGATGAACGGTCTCTTTCATCTGTGATGAATATCACAGGAACGTTAAGCTCCATAAACCTCTCTTCATTTCCGAATATCATTGCTGAATCAATGAGGGCGAGATCAGGCTTGTCATTCCTTAATAAATTAAATCCCTTTACTATATCAGATGCCTCGGTCACCTCATAATCCTTTCCCAGAATATATGAAAGTATATTTCTCTCCAGATCATATGAGGTCGCAAGAAGGATCCTTGTCCTTTCCTTATGTTTAGGAGCAGGCGCCTCTTTCTTCTCCTGCTTCCCCTCACTTGCCGGATGGATAGCAGAATCCAGATCGCTTAAAAGCTTTCCATAAAGCTCCATTACCTCTTCATGATGCGCCCTTATATAGTCTGTATCAGATGCCTTGCAGGCGTCCTCAAGCCTCTTCGCCTGGTCGGAAAGCTCTCCCGCTCCTATGGTCCGGCTCGAGCTCTTCAGTGAATGGACACCTATACGGTAATTTTCCAGATCTCCGTCAGAAAGCTCTTTTGATAGCTTCTCCCTTGTATCTCCCTTGATGTAATCGTTTATTATATCAAGATAGAAATCTTCTGCTCCTCCGCAATAGGCAAGTCCTGCCTTTGTATCTACTATATCAGAAAGAGACTTCATAGGATCAGACGATGTATCAGTTCCCCTGACAGTTTTTTCGATGCTCTCCTGGTCAGGCACATCATTTTTTGCTGTAAGCTCATGATCTGTGCCTGTTCTTATTACAGAGCCTTCACCGCAGAGTCTGTCTATAGTATCAAACAGGCCGTCTTGGGTCACAGGCTTTAGCATATAAGCAGCAAAGCCATGTGATCTGTATTCTCTCTCTACGTCAGTTACAGCATTTGCTGTAAGGGCAACGACAGGAGTATCAGGGCAGAGGTTTTCAGTCCTTATCGTATCCATGGCCTCAATGCCATCCATGACAGGCATCAGATGATCCATGAAGATGATATCATAGGCAGTATTCCTTTCCCTGATACGCGAAATTGCCTCCTCCCCGTTCATGGCCGTCTCTACATGACATCCTCCTGATGTAAGGATACGGGCCGTGATATCGATATTGATCTGGTTATCATCGACGACAAGGACATCGAGCTTCTTTGCCACCTCTCTTGTCTTCTTCTCAAATGAAGCCAGGGCAAGAGCCTTTTCTTCTCCTATATGGTCATCTGACACATCACCCTGACGAAGAGTAAAGTAAAACCTGGATCCAATATTGTAGGCACTCTCATATTCAAGCTTTGACCCCATAAGATAGAGAAGCTTTGAGGCAAAGGCAAGACCTAAGCCAAGGCCTGATACTGTTCCCTCCCTGTCTCCCCTGAAAAAGCTCTCAGATATCCTCTTCATCTCGGCAGGCTTGATGCCCTTTCCAGAGTCCTCTACAGTAAAGCCGATAGCACTTATGCTGTCCTTCCACTCAAGTGAGATATCCACCTCCCCCTGATCCGTATACTTTATCGCATTGGAGATAAGGGTATCCATAAGCTGGCCAATCCTGATCCGGTCTCCATAGAGCCTTGTCGGAAGTGCCGGATCTATTACCAGATGAAGCTTCAGCCCCTTATCGGCATTAAGGAAGGCCGTCCTCCTCTTCATATCCTCGACAAGCACGCAAGTCTCATAATCATCATTTTCTATAGAGACATCCTCGTCCTCTATCTCAATGAAGTTCTTTATGTTGTCAGCTATCGAGAGAAGATCACGGCTGGCCTGGCGGATATTTTTCACATCGGAAGCTGCAGCCTGTTTTTTTCTGTCCGAAAGTATAAGCTCAGAATACCCTATTATTGCATTGAGCGGGGTTCTAAGCTCATGGGATAGATGGAGAAGGAAATCTGTTTTTGAACGGCTTCTTCTATTTTCAAGCATAGCCTGCTGCCTCATCTGGCTCTGCGTATCGCGAAGCTTATCCATCACAAGAAGCATGCCCTGATAGTCAGGTGTCTCCATAAGGATCATAAGGAAGGTAAGCCCGATTGCAACCGCAAAGATAGATAGGAGAACCTTTGTGAAAACAAAAAGCTGCAGGGCCGCAACAGACATACAGAAGGAAAAATATATCCATACAAGGATACGCCTGTTATTGGTCCGAAACTCCTCTGTAGTCATGACAACTCTCGCAAAGGCAAAGCCGACCTCTACATACGGGAAAAAAAAGAGGACAAAATACAGAGGTCCATGTATATAGACCCCATTTTGAAAAGACATAAGGATTCCGGTAGGAAAATTTATCAGCAGAAGAATAACATATGCGAATATAAGAATATAGTCTATCCTGTGTAGAGACAGAAGACTGCGTCTATTATCATCAGGATCACTATTTTCTGAAACCTCCTCTGCATACTGAAGAAAGAGTATACCTAAGAAAGCCAGGACAAAATAATAGAGCTCATTAATAGCCATATTCAGAAATACCGGAACTCTATTGGCATTGCTTATAGTAAAGGCTGTAATAATGTCAAAAATGTCTGCGACAAGCACAAATACTATAAGCTGCAAAAAGCCGCGGTTCTTCCTTACCTTCAGGTCATAGGAGAAAACTATGTAGAGAAGGAAAATACTAAGAAAAACAGCCGCAGCTATTGAAAAATCGATATTATAAAGAAGTTTCATGATCAAGCACCAGCGAGGATCTCCTGAACTCTCGCTATCAGATTTTCTGGAATAAATGGCTTTACTATGTATCCGGAAGCATTCAGGTTGGCAGCCTGAATCACAGATTCCTGTGTCGAATCACCTGTGAGAAAGGCTACCCTGACGTCCTTTGTAGCAGGATTGTTCCTGATATAGCGAAGGGTCTCAAAGCCATTCATTACAGGCATTTCTATATCCAGAAGGATCAGATCATAATACTCATCAGAAAGCTTCTGTAAAGCCCGGTTTCCGGACTCTACAGCCTCAACAAAATATCCCTCCTTTGTCAGGATATAGCTGGCAGTCTTTCTGGTGATAAGATCATCATCAACTATAAGTACTCGTTTCATCTGTGAAAAGCCTCCGTTTCTATAATCATTCCTCGCCGGTCAGCTTGTCTATGCTTGCGATCCTTACACATATGGTAAATATCTCAGCAGCCTGCTTCAATTCTTCAAGCGGCGGATAGGAAGGAGCTATCCTGATATTCCTGTCATCAGGATCCTTTCCATATGGATATGTAGCCCCTGCCGGTGTAAGAGTAACTCCGCAGTCCTTACACATGGCTACTATCTTCTTCGCACATCCTGGAAGTGAATCAAAGGAAATGAAGTATCCTCCGTTTGGCTTTGTCCACTCACCAACGCCTAAGTCTCCAAGATTCTTCCCGAAAATATCCCATACAGCCTCGAACTTAGGGCGGAGGATAGCCGCATGCTTTCTCATATGCTGCTTCATATTGGCCATATTTCCGAAGAAGCGGACATGGCGGAGCTGATTTAGCTTGTCATGGCCTATGGTCTGGGCTGACATATATTTCCTGATATCATCGAGATTCTTCTTTGAGGCAGCAAGAGCAGCAAGTCCTGATCCAGGGAAGGTCACCTTGGATGTGGATATGAACTTATAGACCATATCCGGATGTCCTGCCTTACGGCACTCATCAAGGATCTCAAGGATCACATCCTGCTTCTCCGGAACATCATAGAGATGATGAATGGAATAGGCATTGTCCCAGTAGATCCTGAAATCCTCGGCTGCAGGGGTAAGGGCAGCGAATCGCCTTACTGTCTCGTCAGAATAGCTGTAGCCCTGAGGGTTTGAGTACTTTGGCACGCACCAGATTCCCTTTACGGCCGGATCGTTATTTACAAGGTCCTCTACCATATCCATATCCGGGCCGTCCGGAGTCATAGGTATATTTATCATCTCGGCGCCGAAAAACTCCGTGACCCTGAAATGCCTGTCATAGCCAGGTACAGGGCAGAGAAACTTCCACTTGTCAAGCTTGCACCACGGAGTGCTTCCGCAGACTCCCTTGGCATAGCTCCTTGCCACCTGATCGAACATGATATTAAGAGAGGAATTACCAAAGATGATCATATCATCAGGACTTACCTCGCTCATCTCTCCCATCAGGGCCTTAGCCTCCGGGATTCCCTCTCCGACTCCGTAGTTCCTGCAGTCGGTTCCTGTCTGATCGTTGAAATAGCTCTTTGAGCTTAATACGTCCATCAGCTCATTAGACAGGTCAAGCTGCTCTGTCGACGGCTTTCCTCTGGCCATATTAAGGGAAAGATCCTTTTTCTTCCAGGCGTCATATTCCTTTACAAGCGCCTGTCTCTCCTCGAGAAGCTCTTCTTTTGTCATTTCCTGATAAGTCATCTTTTTCCTCCAGCTAAAGCTTAACATTTCTTATTTAGTCTATCACTTAATATCCCAATTCGCAATACAGGGAGACTATATTTTCATTTTTCTGATATAAAGCTCCGCAAACTCTGCTGAATCTCCAAGCCTTACCTCCCGGCTGATACTGCATATCCTTTTCATCCTCTCTCCTGCATCCTCTCTTTCTGATAGAAAGCTCACTGCCCCCTTAAGGGAGGTATTTCCGCACGGGATTATATCCGTATCATTTAGTTCCTCAGGAAAAAGCCCTATATCGATCGCATCAGGAACAGACAGTCCTTCTCCGAATCCACCTGCAAGATATACTCTGACAGGATGCATGTGAAGACTATGAAGCAGTACGGTAAGACCTGCCGATATGGCTGCCTTTGCCATCAGAAGCTCCCTTATATCATCCTGAAGGAGCCTTATATCATCCCCTCCTCTTCCTCTCCAGAGAGGATATCCCCTTTTGATCCATTCATCCCTCACATAGGTCCCGTTCTGGTCTATTATGCCCTCTCTTTTCATAGAAGCCACTGCACTTATAAGACCGCTTCCGCAAAGGCCGGCAGGACGCTTCAGGGAAAGCCTGGCTTTCCTTTGCATCAGCTCACCAGGTGAAAGTCCGGCGGTCTCCTCCTCCCAGGGGATGAGGGATAGCCTTACTCTTCCATTCACAAATGAAACTTCCCTTATGGCCCCGGCTATACCGGCGCAGCCACAGCTTATATTTGCCGCCTCGAAGGCAGGACCGGCTGCAGTAGATGCCACGACAAATCCATCCCTGTTTCCAACGGCCATCTCACCATTTGTCCCCAGATCTAGAAGAAGCGTACATGAGTCATCCCTGTCCATATCAAGGGAGTAGATACCGGATACTATATCTCCTCCTACAAAGGCACTTATTCCAGGAAGCAGATAGGCCCTTCCATTATCCAAAAAAAAGAGGTCGGTCAGATCCCTAAGACCTATGTCACCCGGATCAAATGGAGCATGCCCGAGTGGAGAGACGTCATCTCCGGCAAGCAGATGACCCATAGTCGTATTCGCTGCCACAGCAAGAGCCTTTGGGATTCCAATCAGGCCATAGCGTCCTGCAAGCATGGAAAGCTCACCTTGTATGGTGCTCTCAGCCAGGCGCTGCATATCAGAGCCGGCAATACTTCCTGCTGATGCTGCCTTTATCCTTGAAAGCACATCTGCCCCGTATGTCCTCTGAGGATTTTCAAGCCTTACAGACCCTATTATACTGCCGCAAGGACTTACTGCCGCCGTCTCTATAGTAGTAGAGCCCAGATCGGTCGCAGCATACCACTGTCTTTTACCCTGACCCTCAGAAGAGACTTCAGGTATATCTGCGATCTGATCCGGCTCCACATCTATCTCTGCCTTATCTCCGGTCAGATCCCCTATCCTGGTCTGGCAGGCGAGGACCTGTCTGCTTCCGGAACCATCCCTTACATTTATATGACAGCCTCCGCAGCTGCCCATACCTCCGCAGGGCAGAACAAGACGGATCCCCTGCTTTCGCAGGAAATCCGCCAGTGTCATTTCATTATCAGCTGATCCGTCATTTATCAGTTCTATCTTCATCTGTAGAGATCGACCTTGCTCAGATCGTAGTTGGCGAGATTATCAACTACTCCTCTGTCATCAGCCTCAGCAAACAGGGTTTCCCTGTCCTTGGCGAAAAGAGGAGCCTCTCTGTATGCTGATGGGCCTCCTACACAGCCTCCAGGGCAGGCCATTCCTTCGATAAAGTCGAAGTCTGCCCTTCCGACCTTGAGAAGGAGAAGCTGCTTCTTGCATTCATTAGCTCCGTTAGCTACACATACCTTGGCGTCGAAATCCTTGCCTTCCTCCTTTAATACCTCAAGGACGGCATTAGCAACTCCACCTGTCTGTGAGAATCTCTTTCCAAAGATCGAGCTCTCCTGATACTCGTATCCCTCGTCCTCCTCGAGAACCACATCCCTGGCTCTCATCATGGCTCTTACCTCTGAGAAAGTCAGTGCATAGTCTGCATTTCCCTCTATGTCCATCTCCATGGCCTCACTCTTCTTTGCTATGCAAGGTCCAATGAATACGCATACAGCCTCAGGATCCTTTGCCTTTACAAGCCTTGATACAGCACACATCGGAGAAACAGATGTGGATATCAGCTCGTCGGCAAGCTCAGGATAGTGCTTTCTTATCATATTTACAAAGGCCGGGCAGCAGCTTGTAGACTTCCTCTCGCCCTTCTCGTGTGCCTCATACCACTCAGCCGCCTCTGCCTTTGCAGTCAGATCTCCGCCTAAGCCGACCTCGATGAAATCCTTGAAGCCAAGCTTCTTCATGGCCTTTTTCCATGAATTCATGGTGATCTTCGGACCGAACTGACCCTCTGTAGCAGGCGCAGCCATCGCATAGACCGGTCTTCCGGATCTGATCGCATTTATCACAGGAACTATAAATGACTTAGAGGCAATGGCTCCGAAAGGACATCTGTGGATACACTGACCGCAGCGTATGCACTTCTCGTCATTGATACGGCAGATACCGTACTCATCATACTCTATCGCATTTACAGGGCATGCGAACTTACATGGACGCTTAAGAGCAGCTATCGCATGATAAGGGCAGGCCTGGGCACATTTTCCGCACTCCTTGCACTTCTGCGGATCTATATGGCTTCTGGTCTCTCCCGGCTGGCAGGCACCGAACTTGCAGGCAGATACACAGGCCTTGCCAAGACAATTCTGACAGTTATCAGTCACTACATATGAGGAGATAGGGCAGTCCTCACAGGCCGCATGCAGCACCTGAATAATATTACCGTTATCCTCCGCGTCAACAGACTCGCCGCATGCCAGACGGACTCTTTCTCTTATGATCTCCCTCTCCTTATAGATACAGCAGCGGAACTTTGCCTGAGGGCCAGGGATAAGCTTTTCCGGAAGGAATTCCTTCTCGGCCTCGAGATTTCCCTCGAAAGCAAGCTTAGCTACTGCTCCAAGAACATCATGCTTAATCTTTATCACACCTTCGTCAGCGTACATAGTTATCTCCTTCTAGATTTATTTATAAATACTTTCCATAGCTTGTTTCTTTTTTCATAGCATACAATCTCGCCTCTGCCCTGTTATAGACATCCTCCGGTGAGCGGGCCGCTTTCTCATCTGATGAGGCTGCTCCATAGCTTATCCTGATATCATATTTCCTCCTGAATTCATAGCGGGCCTCGAGTCGCTTCATCCTTGAAAGAGAGGTCTTCACATCCCTGTAGCTGCCATTCTCTATAAGGACTATAAACTCATCTCCTCCCATCCTTATTACCGTTCCGCACCAGGAGAATGAGTCCCTTATTATCTCGGCCGCATCCATTATAAGCATATCTCCGGCCTCTCTGCCAAAGGTGTCATTTGTCTTTGAGACACCGTTGATATTGAAGCAGACGATCTGATATGAAAGCGGGGCCTCTTCTCCTGTTAGCCTCTCAAACAGGTCGTTGCAGTAGGTCCTGTTATAAAGTCCTGTAACAGCATCACGGAAGGCTATCTCCTCTCCTATCTCCCGTGTCGCCTTACTCATGGCCTGGTTTTTTAGCCTGATAAGATAGGCAGCTCCAATAAGAATGATAAAGCTCAGAATGATCTGAGGCAGGAATGAATAGAAAAGGGCCCTGCTTCTTATCCTGATATATACGGCAAGATACTTCCTTAGCATATCCGCTAAATATCCGGCCGAAAGCACGAGGATAGCCAGATCATCTATCAGCACAGGAGAGCTACGTTTCGCTGCTGTTCTATCAGAGGCCAGAATCATCAGAATGATCACGGCAAGAATCATTAGCTCTGACAGGATCATCAGATCCGCCGGATGGACAAGCCCGGTAAGGGTAAATATCCATGATGATGCCACAAATACGACGCTTATGATTCCGGCGATCCTGCCGCATATCCTCTGATATCTCCTCTTACCCGGCTTCCTTATCAGATAAAGTATCGACATAAATGGCAGCACAAGGGTATAGGCTGACAGATACCTCAGAAGGGTATTCACATAAAAGTCGGCCGAGAAAATCTCTACCATATGCGTAAAGCACATAGTCCAGACAGCTGATATAAAAGCAAGTGCTCCTATAGAAAAAGTAAGCCCGTAGTTTCTTCCCCTTATGCCAACGGCTATTGATAAAAGCATAAGCACTGCTCCGAGTGTGAACAGAAGAAAGGCTACAGTATAAGTCTCCACATGCATGTACGAATAGCAGCCGACTTTGTTCTTTGCCGGAACCAGCCTTACCGGAGAAAGTACCCTGAACGCATTATCTATGCCGGGAGTGATCGTTATACAGCATTCCCTTCCAGCTGCATTGGTAGGAAGCAGGACCATATGCAGTCCGTTACCCGGTGTCTGCTTTTTTCTTAACAGATCATATCCGTAGCTGTATGTCGTTATCCCGTCTATATTCACCGTAACGGCTGAAAGCTCCCCGTCAAAGGAAAGTATGACATCCTCACCCAGAGTCCTGGGAAGTCGCTTATTAAGGATTATCATATCACCCTTTTTTATGGCTCTGTCAAATCTGTATGTATACAGATCAGCATTTTTAACCGTTTTTCCAGAAAAGCTTACCTGCCATCCTTTAGAATAATCCCTGACATTCGAATCTAGTATACTGTCAATGAACAGTATAAAAACCGTCATGGCAATAAGTGCAACTGCTGTGGCTGTTATATACCTGACTACGAGTCCGGCCCTTGTCCTTTTCCTGATCATTGGCCGCTCCTTTGGTTATTCATATCCGTTTTCATCATGTACAATCTCTGCTTTAAGACCTGAATAGCCCGTTCGGTATCCTTATCCCTTATCTCACTCGAAAGAGCATATCCGTATGCGGCATCCAGCTCAACTCCTGCCCGCACGGATACCCCTTCAAGCTCCTTTTCAAGCTGCTTTGCCCTTTTCTCAATCTCATAAACAGAGATCATATTTTTTTCGAAAACAATAAAAAACTCGTCTCCTCCTGTCCTTGAGATCAGGTCAGCATCATAAAAGACCTTCCTTAAGCCATCAGCAAATCCCTTTATCACCAGATCTCCAATGTGGCTTCCCCTTTCCCGGTTTATAACCCTAAGTCCATTCAGATCATAGATTATGAATACATAGTCACTCTTATCTGCTGATATCCTTCTCAGAACAGACTCACCTATTATATTATCCTTGAGTCCTGTAAGTGTATCTGTTCCCGAATTCTCTAAAAGCCTTTGTCTCTGGGCCTTTTCAGCCATCTGCTCCAGAACGCCTTTCACATATCCTATGAATATCAAGGTCGTCATCAGAAGCAGTGATAATGGTATAAAGAACATGTCTAAAAAGTTATAATAGACATGAGTCATTGGATCCACACAGTATACCGGCGTATAGATACCTGCTGCTATTGCCGCGACAAAGATACCGGACTCAAGATACTTCTCAGACACCCTCGACCTCTTCCAGTGATAGAGTGACAGAACGACCAGGAAGACAACATCAAAGGCCATTAAAGCGTGAAATACCGGAAGCAGATAATCGACATTTACAAGCCTTAGCTTCTGAAGGACAATAGCAGCTGCACTAAGACCTGTATAAGCACAGGCCGATCCTGTCATGACAAGCTTCTGCCAGGTCGCCAGATTATAAAAGCAGGTCAGCACCAGGATCAAAAGAGGTATAAAGAGCAGGTATATCGACATATACTCTATCATACTGTTGGTACGCAGATTCCTCGAGAAAATCTGGACCATCTTCGAGGAGCACATGCACCATAGCGATGAACATATGGAAAAGAATCCAAGAAAGATCATCCTGAAGAATCCCGGATCAAACACCGTCGCAAAAAGTGACAGGAATATGACCAGCGCTCCCGCTATAAATATGTAGAATGAGACAAATGCCACAACGGCTTTTCCTTTTACAAATACAGCCAGCGCATCATTAAAGGGAGTGATAATGACCTCCGGCACTTCTACGATTGCACCGTTCTGTGAGCTCATCTCCATTATCTTAAGGATCTTTCCCGTACTTCCCTGAGGAAGCTCGACAAAGTTGTAACCGCTGCCTAAGAATGCTCCCGGATTGAGTCCTGTATAGTTATTATATCCATAATAATATACCTGCTTCTCATGGCCTCTGCTATCTATCAGGCTGACCCTTACCGATGACAGACGACTGTAGACCATGACCGTAAGCCGGCCGGTATACTCCATGTCTATCTTCCTCTTCATCACAATGGTCTCATTCCTCTTCAGATCAAGATGTCTGAATTTCCTGTCCTTTATCGAAGCATTCCTATATTGCCTGCCGGAAAAATCTATGTCCCATCCATTGTCAGTATCAAACACCTTGCTGCCGCTCTGATCGACCACAAGATATATAAGCATCCATATGATGCAAAAAACTGCCGCCGAAAATAGGCATACCTTTATTATATTATTAAAGATTCGTCTGCTCTCTATCATTTCTTTAGTCAAAAAAGCCCACTGTAATGGTAGCAAATGTATTCTACCATACCAGCGGGCTTTTTACAAAGGGTTATTGACAAATATCACTTATTTGTCAGATCATCTCCGAAATACTTCACCGAAAGTTTCTTCAGGGTTCCGTCTGAACGCATATCCGAAAGAGCCTTGTTTATCGCTTTTTTAAGTGAGGCGTTATCCTTCCCCTTTTCCATAGGGATAGCATACTCTGTGGCCTCCTTGTCTGTATCAGCCACGACCAGAGGATCCGACGGATTCTGCTGCATATAGTCTCCGAATGAGGTGGAAGCGTTTATAGTCGCGTCGACCTGACCGTTCTTTACCATCTGCAGAGTCTCGACAAGAGTATCGACACCCTTTACACTAGCTCCGTGCTTCTCTCCGATCTCCTGATATGTCGAGCCGATAGAATTTGCCGTCGTCTTCCCTCTCAGGTCATCAAAGGTCTTCACATCGCTACTCCCCTTCTTTACTATAAGAACTGTATGGTCATAGCAGTATGGATCAGAAAAATCATACTTCTTCTGTCTCTCAGGGGTCACATCGACTCCGTTTACCACTATATCATATCTGCCTGAATCCATGCCGGCGAAAAGTCCGTCCCAGGGGCCCTCGACTATGTCAGCCTTTACCCCCAGTCTCTTTGCTATATTCCTTGATACCTCGACGTCATAGCCGACCAGCTCGTCCTTTTCATTATGAAACGAAAACGGCTGCCAGTCTCCTTCGAGACCTATGGTTATCTTCCCGGCATCCTGTATCCTCTTCAGATGATCTGACTTCTGATCAGCTGTTTTCCCCTTAGAACTGCAGGCAGCCAGCGCAAGAGCTGATACAGTTATAAGAGCAGCGATTATCCTTTTCTTCATAAATACCTCCTGTCATTATTCTACAGAAGGAATTATATAATAGATTGTGTGCAATGTAAACTAAAACTTTACTAAAATGCCATTTCCTGCCTTAAATCACCGGCAGAAGGATCCGAAAGACTGTACCCGGCTCATCAAGCAGGCATATGCTTCCGCCATGCAGCTCAACCACCTGCTTTGCGATTGAGAGGCCAAGCCCTGTTCCCCTTCCGCTGGTTCTCGATTCATCTCCTACTACAAAGGGCTCGAAGACACTATCCCTGTATTCCTCAGGTATTCCCGGACCATTATCACCAATCCTTATCTCCATATATCTGTCTTGCTTTTTAGTAACTACAGACGCATGGATAAAGATAGTGTCAGGGGCTGCTGCGTACTTCAGGGAGTTGCCCAGAATGTTTTCAAAGACCCTCTTAAGCTGCATCCGGTCAAATACAGCCATGACCTTCTTATCCGGCAGATCTGCATCCAGCTTAAAGCCGGCTATCTCAAGCTCACTGTATCTTGCCGCGACATTTTCCCTGATGAATTCGCAGAGATCTCCCCGCCTTTTGTCAAGCTCGAACTCAGGATGATCAAGCCTTGAGAAATCGCTTATGCTGTTTACAAGCTCAGTAATAAGCTCTGCCTTTTCCCTTATGATCTCCATATACTTAGGCCTCTCCTCCTCCGGGATCAGACCGTCATTCATGGCATTTATATATCCGGAGATCACGGTTACAGGGGTCTTTAAGTCATGGGAAATATCGGCGACTATCTTTCTTCTCTGATCCACAAGCCTTGTCTCCTCCTCATGACCCTTTCTCAGGGCATCCTCCATTTCATTGAAGGACCGGATCACCTCGATCATCTCCTTAGGCTCCTCTCCCTCGGATATCTGAATCCAGCTTCCCCTGGATGTCCCCTCTATTGCCCTTGAAAGCTTCTTTATAGGTGAAACAACCCTTGATGAAAGCTTCCTGCCAGACAGCATTATAATAAGTGCCATAAGTATTATATAAAGAATGACAGCCGACATCACAATGATCCTCTGAGTCCTGATGAAGCCATTCTCATAGGAATTACTGTGGATCAGCAGGAATCTTTTACTGCCAGCGGAATTCGTGAACTCATATTTCTGTATGAAGAGGTTGCTGCTGTCCACCTGATAGAAGAGATAGTTCATGGTCTCAGATGAAATGCTGCTGTTCTTCAGTTTCATATTGCTGAAGAGTATCCGGCCCTTGCCATTTACTACAGCTATTCCTGTGACCTCATCATTATTATGTCTCACCAGAAGGAAGCCGTCGTTTTCCTTCTGTTCAAGACGGATCATGTCATAGACCACATTGGCATCAGCCATAGGCAGATACTGCAGGATATCCTTATTGTAGGTATTCTTCCTGTCAGAATCACTCGTGTATATGACTCTGGCCCTGCTGTCAGTTATCTCGAAGTATCCGTCCTTTCCGAGCGACCTCCCCGTATTTATCGAGGAATAATCATCACCTGAAACATTGTTTACCTGTCTGATAAGCCGTCTGATACCGGCCGGCTCAACCTTCTCCGGCATCAAAAAAAAGGTACAGACAGCAAGCACTACAGCAAGTATCAGCACCGCTATTACCAGTACTATGGAGTAATGAAGTATTATCGAATATATGCTGCTGTTCCCTTTTGCCTTAAGTCTTCTGAGCTTATTTACCATCGACTGCTCCAAGCTTATATCCGAGTCCTCTTACTGTAATGATGTATTCAGGATCCTTAGGATCATCCTCTATCTTGTCCCTCAGATTCGAGATATGGACCATTATAGTATTCTCGTCATTCTCAAAGTATTCTCCGCGCAGATACTCGTAGATCTGCACCTTGGTATAAACCCGTCCTGGATTTTTCATAAGAAGCATAAGGATCTTTATTTCAGTAGGCGTAACCCTTATCTCCTGTCCGTTCTTAAAAAGCTGCATGGTCTGCCTGTTTAGCTCTAGTCCTCTGTAGCTTATCAGATCCTGCTCTTCTATCTCCTTATTTCCGCTGTTCAGATCATAAAAGCGCCTTAGGGAAGCCTTGACTCTGGCCACGACCTCAAGCGGGTTAAAGGGCTTTACTATATAATCATCAGCTCCCAGATCAAGTCCAAGTATCTTGTCACTGTCCTCCTTTTTTGCCGAGAGTACTATTATAGGAAGGTTATATCTCTGTCTGGCCCATCTGATCAGCTCATAGCCGTTCATCACAGGCATCATTATATCAAAGATACCCAGATCGATCTTTTCCTTTTCAAAAACCCTGCAGGCTTGCTCACCGTTTCCAGCGGTAAGCACCCTGTATCCCTGGTTTTCCAGATAAAGCTTAAGGACCTGTGTTATGTCCGTATCATCCTCTGCAATAAGGATGCTCTGCTGTCTCTTATCCTCATCCATTATCCTGTCTGTCTCCCAAAAGTCTTATTGCGGATCCTTTTTATTTCTTTAGCAGCATAGTGATAGTATCTGTCTGAAAGCTTATCCCAGCCAGCATAGGCTCCGTCCGGCCTGTGATCAACAAGTCCCTCCCTGTCAAGAATCCTCTCAATATATGCAGTGGTCTTTTCTGCTCCTGATATGTTCAGATGGTCGCCTCCGTCAGCTGTATCCCTTCTCCAGTCTATACCCAGTTCCTTCATGTTCATATCAATATAGTGCAGATGATTTTCAGATGCAAGTCTTTTCAGCCTGTTGTGCTTTTCCATATTGTAATTCCTGGGGGAAGGAGCACTGTAAAGCACAAGCTTTGCCCCATGCTTTTTGCAGAGCTCAAGCATCTTATAGAATGCATCCTTATTGGCACGGGAAATCTTCTTTTCCTTTCTGGAGAGCTTCATATAAGAACCATCGCCCTCATAGGGTTTTATGTCCGTCCTTATCACGAACCCCTTGTAGTTCTTCTTTATATTCACATTTCCAGAGCCGTTTATCAGATGCTTCCAGAGATTATGATACTGAAATACCGGGATGACAGAGGCCACTCTTTCCGCCATCATATCCTGAAGCTGATCCAGATCATGCTTAGTCCGAAAAAGTGCATTAGTCTCCATAATGACCACCTTGGGCTTCTGCGTAGACAAAGAAGCAGAAAGAACCTCAAGCATACCGGCTGTGGTCTGACCCGGCTGTCCGCACATATAGACAGAGTAGCCCCTCTCCCGCCATATCTGCATAGGAGAAACGGATGTATAGCTTTCGCTGTCTCCTATGACAAGAACATCTATAGAATCGTCCCTCTCCCTTTCTACCCTCTCCTCCACCAGACGGATATCAAGAGGATTGGTGCCTATCTGCTTTTTCTGATATATATTAAATGGTATGGAAACAAGTAGCAGGAGGATGGCAAGCCCCGCTGCGAACAGAGCTTTTTCCCTTGCTGATATCTGTTTTATATCCATTGTAACAGCCTTTCCTAAAATCCTGCATAGATAAGATCCACCGGACGATAACCAGCTCCATAGGCTCCGAATATGATAAGTCCGAAGATAAGCGCATAATAGGCGCCAAAACGGATCACTACATTCCTTTTAGCAAGATAAGCCTTAAGATCTATCTGCTTTTCCTTTAATATATCTGCTATAAATACTACGATCGTCCCTGCAATTACTGCAAACCAGTCGGCCTTGTCAAGTCCCAGACCAAGAAGACTTCCATCAAAAAGCCGGCTTATGCCTATATTGGTAAAGCCGCTTATAAACATAGAAAGCCCTGCCATGAATCCCTCTGCACGAAAGAAAAGCTCTCCGGTAAATATGATAAGCCAGGTGCGGAGTATCCTTATAAGTGTAAAGGCCCTGCCATTCTTATCGAATCCGGTCTTTTTATAAAAGGCCTTCTTTACAGGCTCAAGGATCACCTCCAGCATCAGAAGAGCCAGATAGTAAAGCCCGTAAAAGATATAGTTGAAGGCTCCTCCGTGCCAGAGTCCGTTAAAGAGCCATACCGGAGTAAGCGCCAGGAAGGATGTGCCTATCTTAGTAATATATCTGCCGAATTTCTTTCTGGCAAAACGGTTCCACCTCATAGTCATCTCAGAGGTAGTGACCGGATAGAATACATAGGTCTTAAGCCAGACTCCAAGTGTGATATGCCATCTCCTCCAGAACTCCGAGGCGCTCTGTGAGAAGAATGGCTGCCTGAAGTTTTCAGGAAGCCTGATCCCGAACATACCGGCTGATCCTATGACTATATCCATCACTCCGGAGAACTCCATATAAAGCTGCACGGCATAGGAAACAGCCGCAATAGGGATCATTATACCGTCATAGGCAGCATGGTTGTGATAGAGCTCATTTACTACGATAGAAAGCCTGTCGGCTATTACAAGCTTCTTTATCATACCCCAGATGATCCGGCACAGCCCGTCAAATATCTGTTGCTCGCTAACAGGGTTTCCTGCATTAAGCTGACTGGCAGTATCCTGATATCTTGCTATAGGTCCCTCCATGGTCTGCGGGAAAAAGCTAAGGAAAAGAGTCACGCTACCAAGGCTTCTGTCGGCATTTATCCTTCCCCAGTAAACCTCCAGAAGATATCCGACTGCCTCAAGCGTATAGAATGATACACCTATAGGTGCTAAGATCCTTACTTCCGGTAAGGAGGCCCCGCTGGCCTGATCTATTATCCTGATAAAGAAATTAGTATATTTCAGATAAAGAAGGATCGCAAAAAGTCCTCCGATCCCTGTCGTAGCCAGAAGTCTTCTCAATCCCTTCCTATCTCCTGCCTTTTCTATAAGAAGGCCGATTCCCCAGACTCCTGCTGCTGTAAGAAGCAGGTAAATGATAAGCTGTCTGCTCCACAGAAAGAAGTAAGTCAGTGAAAAAGCAAGAAGGACATACCTCCTGTATCTCCTGGGACTTAGCTGATATACGATCAGGGAAAGAGGAAGAAATATAAAGAGGTAGGGCAGAGTATTGTATCCCATATCAATTATCCTGAAGCTTCTTTATCATCGAGGCCATTCCCTCGATAGAATTGAAGTTCTCAGGCACCATATCAACTGCATTTATCTTTACATCGAACTCCTCCTCCAGATCAGAGACCAGGGAAATGATCCCGAATGAATCCAGGAGCCTGTCATCAATCAGATGCTTTTCATTCTTATAATCTATACTGTCATCCTCGTCCATAAGTATCTCTTCTATTCTTTTTTCTATTGTATCCATCTGTTTCCTCCATGATTTCCTTAAAACATCTCCTGTGAAGCTGTATTGAAGCAGTAGCATTCCTTTGACTTTCTCAATACCCTGATGCCCTGATCCCTGCTGTAGCTTATGATCTCAGGAAGCTCATGACTAAGAAAGAGTGCCATGCCCTCTACGCATGAATATGCTCCGGCATTTCCAAACACCAGCAGATCTCCCACTGACAGAGGACCTGTAGCTGCCTCTCCGCTTATCACATCATTAACAGTGCAAAGGCAGCCGCAGATCGTCCACCTCTTAGTCTCCTCTCCCTCCGGGACAGATGCACTATCATCCTTTCTTATGACCTCTATAAAAGGATGGTACATGCCTCGCAGCTGGCCATCGTAATTCAGCTGATGCATACCTCCATCGGTAATAGCATAATTGATACCGCCGCTTCGCTTGGTATC
This sequence comes from Candidatus Weimeria sp. HCP3S3_B5, assembly GCF_052064335.1. NCBI lineage: Bacteria > Bacillati > Bacillota > Clostridia > Lachnospirales > Lachnospiraceae > Candidatus Weimeria > Candidatus Weimeria sp. HCP3S3_B5. Next base: position 101,086 of record NZ_JBQHVU010000008.1, read on the forward strand.
TAAAACCCTTATCACATAGGATCCGCAGGATGCCGCAAAGATCCTTCCCATCTCAAGAGTAATATGTCCCTTCCATTCCATCCGGGAGATTGCTTCTCTTATCTCTGTAAAGAATCGATCTGAGAGATCCTCCTTCTGATCCATAAAGTATCTCGCAGGTATTCCAGGGCCGTACTCTATCTCACCTATCCTTATGCCTGCCTCCTGCTCAAGTTCTCTGATAAACTTATCAAGCTTTTCTATCTCCCTTACTGGCTTTTCTGGCTTCCTCTTCTGGGAGCCTGAATAATAATGGATCCCAACAAGCTCTATGGACTGAGATCCTGCGGCTATCCTTAGTGCCTGTCTTACTCCGTCCTGATCGAGTCCGAACTGGTTTCCACTTGAAAGCCTGATATAGATACAAAGTCTCTCCTTTTCCCTTTCTGCCAGGTCTATAAGAAGCTTTAGCTGATCTGTCGATTCTACGGTATATCTGGCCTTTGCTCCACATTCCTCTACTATCCTGCCAAGCTCTAATGGCTTTTTAAGCACTCCTGATATCAGAAGCTTTCCTGGATCGACTCCTGCCTGTCTGCATATACAGTATTCTCCGTATGAGCAGACCTCTATCCGATCCACCAGAGCAGAGGCCTCCTTTACCAGGAAGGGATTACATTTCATTGCAAAGCAAAGCCCCGCCACGTCTGTCATCTCTCTTATCCTTCTGATATTATCCCGAAATACATCCAGATCAAAGAAATAAAAAGGTCCGGTAGAGCTTAGTGCCTTTTCTCTTAATGCTTCGTTCATCTTTCCTTTAATCCTTTCCTCTCACTGTCCAAAAAAGGGCATTGCGGTCTATCTTGCCATGGGCTGTCAGCTTAAAGCCGCTTACCTGCCTTAGTCTGTTCGGCACCATATATGATGGCAGCTCCTTTTTCATCTTTCCTTTAATCCTTTCCTCTCACTGTCCAAAAAAGGGCATTGCGGTCTATCTTGCCATGGGCTGTCAGCTTAAAGCCGCTTACCCGCCTTAGTCTGTTCGGCACCATATATGATGGCAGCTCCTTTTTCATCTCTCTTCTAACATCCGCTTCAGCCGGGCTTCCCTGATAGAAGCCGTAGATCAGGCTCTTGTCCTTGTCAAAGATGCAGCAGGCTCTTTTGACTCCCTCCATATCCTCGATTGCACCCTCAAGCTCTCCAAGCTCTATCCTGTGTCCCATATGCTTGATCTGGAAGTCCCGTCTGCCTGTAAAGTAAAGGAGACCATCTGTGCCGAAATATCCCATATCGCCTGTCTTATATGCCCTGCTGCCGTCAATAGTGACAAAGGACTGGGCTGTCCTCTCCGGATCGTTATAATACCCTTTGGCCAGAGACTCGCCGCTTACACAGATCTCTCCCCTCTGATCCTTATTCCTTATCTGCTTTCCATTCTCATCGACAAGGAAGACCCTGCGGCCTCCAAAGGGCTTTCCTATAGGAAGCTCTCCTTCTGCCAGTCCCTGTGGCAGCCTGTAATAGGTGCAGTTGCAGGTGATCTCAGACGGCCCGTAGAGATTTATGAACTCTGTGCCAGGCAGAGCCTGCTGCCATATCCTAAGCTGCTTTATCGGCATAACCTCACCTGAAAACATAACCTTCTCAAGCCTATCAGGCACCCTGTAATCAAAGCCTCCGAGCTGGGAGATCATACAGAGGGCCGAAACCGCCCAGATCAGCGTTGTGATCCTCTTCTCGCACAGATAATCAATAAGAAGCTTTGGCATGGCAAAATATGTCCTTGGTATCAGCACCAGCTTTGCTCCTGTCATACAGGATGAAAATATATCCTTGACTGACACATCAAAGTCAAACGGGGCCTGGTTTCCTATTACCTGATCACTTTCAATGCCAAGCTCCTCTGTGAAGTGACCTATAAAGTCATGCACCGCCCTATGGCTTACCAGGATGCCCTTTGGCTCTCCCGTCGAGCCTGATGTAAAGATCGCATACAAAGGATCCTCCTCCTCTGCCTGCTCCCTTATCCCTGCAAGTGCCTTACCATCTGTCTCTGTATCAAAGATCGTGCCTATATCAAGCACCGTGCCCTTAAAGCCTATAGCAGCAAGTCTTTCCTTCTGCTCCCTGTCGCAAACGACCAGGTCTGCCGACAGTCTCCTCATGATCTTACAAAGCCTCTGATCCGGCTGGGCCTTGTCTATAAATACATAGAAGCCTCCGCCATAAAGGACTCCGTACAGGACGGCCAAAGCCTTGGCCGACTTCTCGAGCAGGATCACAACCGGCTTCCTCAGGCATCCTGCCTTAGCCAGCGCGCTTCCGGCTCTTTCGGCCAAATCCCTAAGCTCCTTCCAGCTGTATGAGCTCTCCTGATCAGCTACCGCTGTCCTTCCCGGAAACCTCTCTACAGTTTTCTCAAATTCCTCTAAAATAGTACGCATATCGCCCTTCTCCCTTTCAACTCCTCTACTATAGTAAACCGCCAATCTAAAATCAGCCTTTACTTTTTCTAAAGAAATCTTTAGATAGAGATCAGCATAAGGGCATAAAAAAACCGGCACCCCGTAATCGGGATGCCGGTTTTCTATCCGATACATCTACCTGAATTATTCACAATACATTTTGATAGCTCCGAAAATCACTTGACCTTGTAAAGGAGAAACTCGCTTTTGCATACAGCTTAAAGGACTAAGATGAGATGGCTGAAACAATCATGGATATGTGCGATGCAACAGGTAATGAGCATTTCAAGTGTTTTCCAAATCTGCTCGATATGCACTTCTCCGGGATCATTGCACATGCACGATATCAAATATCAACAGGAAAGATTGAGGGAATCGATCAGAAAATAAAGACACTCAGAAGACAGGGGTAGGGATATCCTTACGATGAATATTTTTTCTTGAAGATTATAGACATGAGCAGAAATGATTATGTCAGGAATCAGAAATCACATAGAATCTGTGATTGAACCACTTTAATCTCCCTGTCCATCTCACTTTGCATCATTATCGTACCATATTATGGTCTGAACCGGTACTTTCCTTTGCCCATACCCTTCACTGGCTCAATGATTCCACTATTTTTCATACGACTAATCAGTTCGGAGGAGGGGGATGCTGTTATCCCCAAAGCCTCCATAACCTCAGTACGTCCAAATATTTTTTCTAACCCAAAATTCCAATAGAGCGTCTTGATATTAGAAAGCGTTTTCCCTTTTATGCTATGATCTGCAAGCTCTTTATAATACGGAAATTTATCCTGAATGTCCTGTTTTTTGTTTCCAATGTCCTGTTTTTCATTGTTAATGTCCTGTTTTTTCTCAACAAGACCCTGTATTTCATCACTCCATCTGATGTGAGTGTACCTGCTTTTCAGGACATTATGCTCTCCGAGAAGAAGATTCCTGAGAAAAAGCTCCAGATATTCCGTTGTTTCATGGACTCCTTTTTCCAAGTTGTTGTAATTTGCCCGCACCATTGCATTGCGGAAATACCAGGCATTCTCGGCAAATACGTCGTTTGTCACATCAAACCCAAGTGTCCGCAGATATTTGATAAAAAACACCGCTGTCGTCCGTGTGTTTCCCTCTGCAAATACATGGATCTGCCAGAGTCTTGAGACGAACCTGGCAAGATGAGCTATGATATCAGACATAGACATACCGTTATAGCTGAAATCTCTTTCCTGCTGCAGATCATATTCGAGTGTCGCCTTCAACTCTGTTGCTTCACCATAGATCACTGTATCCTCATCGAGAATCCATTCCTTCTTTGTCAGATTATAATCCCTGATCTTTCCGGCATGAGGAAAAATCCCCAGAAAAAGCTTTCTGTGGATAGAAAGATATTCAGGCTCGCTGAACGAAAAACCAGTCCCTGAGAGAATATCCGCTATACGCGAAGCCACCTTGTCGGCCTCCTCTGTCCGGTGCTCCTGAGAATGTTGCTTCCGTGGCTGCTCATAATAACACTCGATCAGGCTTTTCGCTTCATCAATAGTGATCTCGCCTTCTATATTCCTATATGCAGTTTCTTTCAGATAATCTGATGTCTCAAGACCGTCAACCTTCTGCAGTCCGATAGCAGTCTGCCATGCGTATCCACGCTGTCTCTTGTTCGGTTCCTTACTCCTCAGATATTCCTCGAATGGATCTTTTTCCATAGTGTTTACCATTTAATATCTAAAACTTCCCACACCCAAAAGGTGCGTTGAACCTTGAAAACTCAATAAAAAACGGATCAAAATAAGGCATAGAAGCCTTTTTATGGAATAAGATTAGTACATCAAACTACCAAAGAAAGGATTTTCTATGCCGAACTCTATTATACCACAGGAACAGGACGGACAAAACCTCTATAATGCAATTTCTTCATTTTTTCATGATTTTTTTTGGGGGGTAGGTAAGCTGCTTGGCAAGTGCAATGTCCATAAAGAGAAAGGCATTTCTGTCATGGACGTCTTCAGATACAAGCTTTGTAACGTCTTTCAACCTAAATTCCCGGTGTCTCCACACTAGGCTTTGCGTATAACGGTGTAACATCCATCGCTGTATACAGATCCACCTGCTTTTTCAGGACTTCGCCCTGAATTGGTGTTTTCCCTGGCTCAGTGAAGCTTTCGATAACATCCAGTTCATCCAGGAGTCCCTGGAGGGTGTACTTTGAAAAAAGTTCGTTTTTCTGCATCCGGTCCTTGATATAGGACAGATATATCAAAGAAACAAAGGT
>NZ_JBQHVU010000009.1:0-95272 GCF_052064335.1 Candidatus Weimeria sp. HCP3S3_B5
AAACACCAATTCAGGGCGAAGTCCTGAAAAAGCAGGAGGATCTGTATACAGCGATGGATGTTGCACCGTTATACGCAAAGCCTAGTGTGGAGACACCGGGAATTTAGGATGGAACGCTATTTCAATAGCAGGTGTGCTTCCGGGAAAAAGTGCTCTTATCTAATATTGCTTCCATAATGTTCGCCTCCCTTCGCAAAAGTAGGGTATTTCCTACTTTTATTATAGCGAAGGCTTTCAAAATATAAAGCACTAAATCTTAACTTCCAGCCTTTTTGACGCTCAACCAGTCAGCCGAGTGAAAGCGCAGGCGCCCACCCGAACTGCCTGCTCTTATTTATCCTTTCTGACATCCAATCACGAGTCACAACCTACCAAATATCTAATCACGAGTCTCAACCCAGTTTGTCGTTAACTTGGTCGGTATCTTGGTCGCTTATCTTGGTCGGTCACCGATCAAGTTGCTTTCTCCTGTACCTCTGATTTCGGCTGTTAGGTTTGTCGGGAATTGTCATTTCAATAACTCCTTGTGCTAATGCCGGATTCAGATAGTTCTTGCGAAACGTCGGCCTATGAGAGAGGTCAAGTCTCTCCATGATTTGAGCAGTGGACAATTCCTCGTCACCGAGAACATCAAGCAGTTTCTGTACTGAAGGATTTGTCTTTTTAACCGCCTCGTCAGCATCCCCTACAACTGTCGTTTCTCTCAGAGTATCAAGGATGATTTCCAGCATGAACTCTACAAATGCGCTGCTATCAGATTCCCGGTCTGATTTGCCGAGGGCGTCATAGTACTCCTGCTGTCGGGAACGAATCAGTTCTTCTATCGGCAGCCAGTAAAATATCTCATTCCATTTTCCCAGAAGCAGACTATGCCACATCCTGCCCGTTCGTCCATTTCCGTCTGCAAACGGATGGATAAATTCGAACTCGTAATGGAAGATCGCACTGCGGATCAAAGGGTGGATTTCGGAGGATTTGTACCAGTCGAACAGATCCTGAATTTCTCCAGGTACAAGTCTTGCAGGAGGAGCCATATGGACGACTACATCTCCATCAAACACGCCTACCCCTCCGGAGCGAAATTTCCCATTCTCCGGAATCAAGCCTTCCATCATCATCTTATGAGCCTTCAGCAAATCTTTCACAGAATAGGGATCAAGAGAAAGCATCATCTCGTATGTATCGTAGGCATTCTTCACTTCCCGGATTTCATTTGGGTTTCCAAGGATATGCTTTCCATCAATGATGGCCGTAACTTGTTCAAGAGAAAGAGAATTATGCTCAATGGCAAGCGACGAATGAATTGTCCGTATTCTGTTTTCTTTTCTCAGATGCGGATTCAGATTGCCATGCGAGAGCACTTTGATCCTGCCGATCTGCTCGCTGATATCTCCCACAAGATTGGTTATCTTATCCGTCATGTGAAATGGCGGTTTATACTCATTCATGAATGGCACCTCTTCCATATCTGCCTGCTGCCAAATCCATCTTTCTTGAAATCCGAATTCAGGCAGGTAATCTCTGACGGCACGATCTTCAAAAGCCACATAGGCTCTTTAAGTTTCTTCAATGCTTCCATCGGTATCTTTCTGAACTCCGCGACATTCTTATATTCATCGGAGAACAGCTCGACAGGCTCCGCTGTTCCTTCGATCTGCAGTGACCTAAGTCCGCCAAAGGAAGCGCTCGTCTCGAAGACCGCTGCCGCGATATGCTTATTCTCCTTCAAGGCTTTGAACTTAAGCCCGCCTTCGGTGAAGATCCAAAGTGCTCCGGCATACCAACTGTACTCAAGCGGCGTGCAGCGAATAAAATCCTTCGTGGCAGTTGCCAGGGCAAGAACCTTATGGGATGATAAGAACTCGTCTATCCAGCTGTACAGAGCATCAGCATCCAGTTTCTTTTCGGTTTCATCTTTTCGAGTCCAGAAGGACTCAGCCTGTACATATTGTTCTTCAGTCATAAATATTTAGCGGGGAAACCCACAGGAAAAGCCTGTGGGAGGAACCGCGTTTAACCTACCTTTTTTTGTTCTACAAGATAGCTACTACGCATTTTTAACTTCCCTGCATACACCCTATCACACATACCATAGCGATACATACCGCTACAATCCGTTTAAGTCCTATTCCCACTCTGCCTGCTTTTGTTATCATAAAAAACTCTCACTTTCCCCCGTTGCTGCGGTTGACTGGATTTTTTGTTCTCACATATTATATGCCCAGCATATTGAAGTTTTTGCAGGGCAATTTATAAATTTACTTTACTATTTTACAAAAAATAAGTGAGAAAAACAATATGGTGTATTCGGTTGGTGACATGACACGTTGTTTGGTTTTTTCGGTTTCAAGTTCTGACTATACGACGTAAATCTATCATCACATATCAGATATCGAAGTCATTCCTGGATAAGATTTCTCTTTCCTTCGGTCATTGGTTTAGGTTTGTAAACTTTTTTTCTGTTTGCCATAATAAAAGGCCTCCTATGATTTAATATTTTATCATAGAAGACCTTTGTATTGTCTAATTTACAGAGTTTTTTTCACAGGCTCTCTGAGGATTTTCTTCAGGCCTTCGAAAATATCTCGGACAGCCTTACCGAATTCACACTAGATGCCTTGAGCGGACTGGTCGACCACGTAACAATCTACGCAAAGGACGACATCCGGGTAACCTTCCGCAACGGGCAGGAAATCCGGGCATAAAGAAAACAGCCTGACTACCAGGAAACGATCCTGGCAATAGAAGAAAAACAGACCACTCAAGCTATCCTAGCGGTCTGTTTTGCATTATTCTACATATCCTATTTTCGATACTCCAATAACACCTCTTCTTAAAAACTTAATTCCTAGACTGTCAGGCTGAATTGTATCATAATCAAAGGTTTCTGTTTCAAATGAATCAGGATCAAAGGTTTCAGGTTCGAATGACTCATAATCAAAGGTTTCTACTCCGATATCTTTAATTACATCATCCGGAAGCTTATAATCCTGATCCACAAGGCCAAACAACGTAATCCCTGTCTCTGCGCAGAATGTAATAGTAGCTTGCTGTCCGATTTTGTAAATGAATGATCCTACTCCTACTACCGATCCTACCATACTTCCAATCATGTATCCCAATACGGGAACAGGTATGATGGTCTGAGCAACTGCTCCTACTGCCATTGACGAAGTCGTGAGGAATACATCTCGCACCAGTTCATTCGATAATTCTGTACGGCTCTTTTTACCCTGCGCTACCTGATATGCATTTTTCAGGGTATTCATCGCAATAACTGTAACCGCTGATATTATTCCGGGGCTGATATCTTTCAGGCTTTCTCCAAGAATACCGCTCTTGCAGCACGCTGTAATAGCAGAAGCAACACTGCCTCGAATAAAACCTTCCGAAGTTCCCGAGACGGCGGCAAATCCTATCTTCTTGAACTGGCCTTCCTCTATCTCACCATTCTTTATAAGATAGTCAATCGATTTATATATCTCAGGACCGACTTTTAAGACCAGAGAAATAACTGCGGCGCTCATACCAGCCTTCAATGACTGTTTTACTATGAGTTCTGCGTTTAAAAGTTCAGGCGCTTCAATACCGAAATTCTCTGCTTTGAACTTTCCCTCTTTTGCCAGCTGAGCCAGTTTTTCTGCATCATCCTTACTCAACGGAATAGACTCATTTCCATCGGTATCAGCAATTCTGTCTCTAAGCATATCAAGTGTTTCTTGGTATCTCTTGACTTGTTCCGGACGCCTTGCTCCTTCCTTTGCGATCATCTCTTCCAGCCATTTAGTCGCTTCCGTCATCTGGTCACGAGGGATAACCCTGATTTGTCCTGAATAAATCGGATCATTGATGACTGCATCGCTGTCGTACTGCCTGTCAGATAGGAATTTTGCTAAGTCATCTTTTCCGCCATGAGACTGATATTCTTTGAAACGCTGAAACACACTGATTGCCTGAGCTTTGGCGCTTTCCTGTCCGTTAGCATAATATTTCAATCCATAGTTATTTCCGAAATTAGTCGAAATATCTACAGAGCCAAAATCATGACTTCTATCTACAATCGCTCTATGAACTGATTCGTTTGTGGCCGCATTCACGTTAAAGGTACCTGCATGCCAAAACTCAGCAATATCACCTTTCAACATCTCCTTGGCTGTCTTCACGCCAGCAAAATCATTTATGCTCTGCTCAAGTGTATTTATTTCTTTTTCGACATCGGCGAGATAGTTTGCACGGGAAATCGCAAAATCTTCACCTTCAAAGGCTCCTGCTATGGCTCCGGCACTCTTCTCAAAGAAGTCATACCCTTCCTTAAAACCGGTTCCTGCCATCATAACGTTTCCTCACTAAACCCGAGGAAGTCACTGAGCCCTTGCATATAGAACAACAAGGTGAGGCATGAGTATTCCTGATCTTCAATCTTCTTGCTGTTAACAGCTGTATTCAGATCCATAGAGGCTTTATTGATGTTCTTTGCAGCAGTATTAAGAACTTTAACACTTTTTTTCTGAATCTCGCGAGCCGCATCCCTCAGGAACCTTGGCGGTGCAAAAGGCTTTTTCTTGACATCTGCTTTTTCAATAGCTTCATCAATCTCTATAGAAGCAGTTTCGATGACATCGCCTATAATGTATGGAAGTTTAAGGACATTATTCTTCTCTTCAAGTGCCTTTATTTCTGGCTGATATTCTGTTGCAAATGCGATAAAGTCATCATATTCATCAGCCGGGACAACACTCTCAACAAACATAACGCCTTGTTCCCCCAGCCATCCGTATTTCATTCCATATCTTGAAAACTTCTCTTGCATGAAGTTTCTCTTTTCCTTAATAAGGCTGCTATTTCCTATAAACAAAATATATTGTTCTGACGAAATCTGGGCAGCATTAGAAGCGTATTCCTTCTCAGTCCAAACCTGAGCCGCTGTTGATCCATCTTTGATTCCAATGACAGAATCGCCCTTATCGTCCTTTAAACTGATAAGCTGCGAAAGAAAGGTGCCATAGGTCTTGAGGCGCTCCTCACATACAATTATCAACTTTTTCATTCGTATCTTCCTCCTTTACTCCGATCTATTGTTTTTCCATAAGCCATACTCAATTACCATTTCATCAATTAATTTGCATTCATCATGCTGAGCAGATTCTGGTAGGAATCCACTTGTCCGTAAACCACATCGTCTGTTGAAATCTCGTTAAACAGCTTCTTGGCACATTTTATTTTTGCCTGTTCGATAGGACGCAGATCCATGCTGTCCATCGAGCCCTTTGTCTCTGCCACAAAGTAAATGTGTTTCACAGTTCCCTTCTGAAAGGCAATCGCCCAGTCGGGAGCGTAATTACCTACCGGAGTCGGAATCTGAAAACCGCGCGGGAGTTTCGCATAGACTACGACCTTGTCGTCCAGATCCATGTCCTCGGCAAATTTACGCTCGATAGACTTCTCTGCTGTCCCATCGGCAAAGACATAATCTTGCACATTTTTCTTAGCCAGATATGCCCTGGAGAAGTCCTTGTTCTTCTCCGCGGTAAAAATCTCTGAGTCGTAAGTTCCGTCTGTCTTGTTATAGGTAATATCGTCAACAATCATAGTAGCCTTTTCTTCGTTGATTAACCGCGACACCTTGGAAATGAACTCCTCAGGATTGTTAACATACATAGCAAACTTAAGCGGTGAGATTCCTTTCAGGATTGCCGTGACAGTTCTTCTGGTAAGGTGTGTCCCGGCACCAATCTTCCCTATCAGGTCATACTTTACCTGGCTGGTCTCGCCTCGATCCAAATTGTAGGTATGGCTCTTCTCAGCGACAAAACCGCTGCCGGATTTTACCGTATCAGCAGACCAGTCCTCGCCCTGTGTCCCTGTGGTAACTGTGTACTGGAGCTTCGCGACAAAGAGCTTCTCATCAATATGCTGAATTGACTTCTGAATCAGCTCCTCACTGTCAAAATGCACTGTGTAACTCCACTTGTGGTTGATGTAATTCCAGAGTGTCTGGAACTCCTTCTTGTAGAAATTATCATTCAGCGCGTTCTCCTGAATCTTGGTCGCATTGCCGTCATCGATCATGCCGTCAAGCGCATGCTCATCGAAGATACCCTGCACGAGTGCATGAACACCATCAGCAATGTCTTTCACCTTTTCCGGCAGCGGAGCCAGCGTCTTGTTCTCAGTGTCGGCACGATACTTGTCCGTCACATGACCATCTTCGTCAATGTAATCATTCTTCGCGAGATAGAAGTAAATCGTATGCGCCTGATCACTGGTGACGGTAATTACATCATCACCGATCTTAAGCCACTTGCCCTGGAAATACTCCGGAGTTGCCTTTGTCGGGCGCTCGTACAGGTCATCCTTGATTTCCTTCTGAAGAGAAGAGACAAAGTCCTTGTAGCCGTCGCTGGCGATAACCGTCAGCTTATTCACCTGCTGCACCTCTGAGCCGAGTACATGCTCGTCCATCCGGTCGCCGGATTGATTCACACAGATACGAAGACCTCGTCCTACTTCCTGCCGCTTGTTGGTGGTGGAGTCCCCGCCATGTTTCAGGGTGCAGATCTGGAAGACATTCGGATTATCCCATCCTTCTCGCAGAGCAGAGTGGGAGAATATAAACCGCACGGGGTTATCCAAAGACAGCAGTTTCTCTTTGTCTTTAAGAATCAGTTCATAAGCGGACTCGTCATCGCTGATATTCGTGCCGCGCTTGAGTCTAGGATCTGCTTTGTGCCCTTTCTTGTCAATGCTGAAATACCCGGCATGAGTGTCATGGACATCAATGCTGCGCAGATACTGTTCATAAGGAGTATTGAAAAGGCTCAGATATTCATTCAGAATCGCTGTATATTCCTCCTCAAACATCTGCCCATATTCTGAATTGACCTCATTGCCGTCCGCATCGTACTTCCGGTAATTCTCAACCTTGTCGATAAAGAACAGTGAAAGTGTTTTAATACCGCGATTGTAGAGTTCTTTTTCCTTCTCAAAGTGAGAGCGGATTGTCTCCCTAATCTGCACCCGGCGGATATCCTTCTCGCTGACATCGCCCAACACTTCACCAGTATGAATCTCCACATTATTTGTGAATGTCACAATACCGCGTATCGGATCGATTTCGTTAATGTGGTAGCCATTATATTGCTCCATACCTTTAGAAAGAGCGTAGAGGTCATCATCGACACCTACGATACGAGTCTCCCGGTTAATGGATTTGTCATAACCGATTTCAAATTTCAGGCGAGCCATTGGTGGCTTCTTTGGTGAAATAACGATATCTTCAAGGAACAGATATCCATCTGTCCCACGAAGGTTCTTGATATCGAAGCCCTTGACTTCAATTTTCTTAACCAGCTTCATCCGGTATGCATCCAGCGCATCCAGAACATAAACCAGGTCATGATGTTCTTTATGTGTTGCGGAATAGTTCAGAGTGAAGAGCGGATTAAATTCCTTCAGAGATTCCTGTGTCTTCTGACCACCCATTTTCTGCGGTTCATCCAGAATCACAATCGGACGGTTAGCCTGAATGACATCAATAGGCTTGCGGCTGCCAAACTCATCCAATTCCATACGGATTCTGCGGGCATCCTTACCGCGGGCATTGAACGCCTGCACATTGATGATCATGACAGACAGATCGGCACTTGAACTGAAGTTATCGATATCCGTCAGATTCTTAGAGTTATAGACAAAGAAACGGGCCTTCTTGCCGTACTGCTCCATGAAATGGTCCTGCATCATCTCGAAACTCTTCTGTACACCTTCGCGAATAGCGATAGATGGTACAACCACGATGAACTTGCTCCAGCCATATTGCTTGTTCAGCTCGAACATGGTTTTGATGTAGACATAAGTTTTCCCGGTTCCGGTTTCCATTTCCACATCAAGAGAGCAGGCTCCCATATGCTTTGCCAAAGATGAGGATTCTTTGATGTTGTTATCGTTCTGAACGTCCTGAATGTTTTTTAGAATCTGGTACTGATCCAAAGCGACCGGTGCATTGGCAAATCCCATGTACAGTTCTTCGTCAGACAGATTGTAATTAAAAAGATCACGTTCTATTTCCTGCGTTCCGGTATCCCGGCGATAGCTTATCTTATCCTGATACGGCTGACCGGCGAATACCCTGACTACACTATTAACCGCATCCGTCTGATAGCTCTGTATGGTAAATTTAAATTTCATTTCTGCCATATATTCATCCTTCTTCTCTCAATCAGATTTGGCACGCAGCGTACCAAATCCAACTTTCAAACACTTGCTGTGAAGGCTTAAAAATAGATTGCGCATTCCTGAAATGCACAATGTTCATATTGCATCATTTATCCTTGTCGTTTTCCGAATCATTATGTGCCAGTTTAAAAAACGCTTTCTGGCTCTCAATCTCCGCACGCAGTTCCTCATCTGTAGGAAGATAAAGCTTGTATTTTGATGCAAAGAGCTGCTCATTACCGTGCATCACGGAATATTTTGCAATGTCTTCATCCGTGTCGGTGCAGAGAACAATTCCTAGCGTTGGATTATCATCCGGCCTTTTTTTCAGTTCGTCATACATCTGGATATACATATCCATCTGGCCAACGTCCTGATATGTAATCTTTTTCGTCTTCAGGTCAATCAGCACAAAACATTTCAAGATGTAGTTGTAGAAAACAAGATCAATATAATAATCTTCCTTTTCTGTGTGAATATGCTGCTGCCTGGCGACAAAGGCATATCCCTTCCCCATTTCCATCAGAAATTTCTGCAGGTTGTCAATAATGCTCTGCTCCAAATCAGATTCCAGATACGAAGTATCTTCATGCATTCCAAGAAATTCTGCAATAACCGGATTCTTGATGAATTCCAGTTTGTCCTGATATGAAGACGTCAGCATCTGCATTTCCTGTTTGACTGCTTCCGGCCTCTGCGTCTTCAGCATCCGATAATAATACTGAGAAGATACATTCCTCTGTAGAGTCCGTACACTCCAGCCTTCCTGAAAAGCTTCACGTTCATACCAGTCTCGTGCCTTGCGGTCTTTTACCTGCAAAAGGACGCGATAGTGTGTCCATGAGAGGAACTGCTGAGATTTTCCACTCACTGTCTGGAAAATCTCTGGGAATTCCCGATAAAAGGAATAGAAGCTGTAGAGATTACTTTTTGTGAAGCCACGCCCATATCTCTTCGTAAGGCTTTTTGCGAGAGATTTAATCACTTCCAGACCATATTCAGCCCGACCGCTCTGGGAAAGTTCCTCTTCTGCGATACGTCTTCCAATCAGCCAATTTCGCTGCACCAGAAGTACATTTACAGATTGATAAGCACGCTTTTGGGCAGCATCGACAATTTCTTCCGTATCTTTTACCACATCACCGGTTCTGTGATACTCAATCATCCTTGTCTCCGCCATATCACAGCACCTTCCTTACTGTCTGCGGGCTGTATGTCGCAAATATCTGCTCAAAGTTTGCAGCCACACTGTCAGAGCCAAAAGAACTGTCCCGGAACACGGCATAGAAAGGCTTCTGCTTTGCAATGGCCGTTACCACATCTTCCGTCACATTCTTATCGAAGCAAGCGATTAGATAACCATCAGCCACAGAGAAAACCTTCTTCCCGGCAATCTCCGTCTGCTCTATCTTTGACGAGAGAAGAACGCCAAGATCGAGCATCACCTGAATCAAAAGATCTTCCGGTGTGCGATCCTCCTTGATGTTGTCAGTAAACTGATCCAGATCCATCTGACCAATATCTGCCGGGCGATAATAAACGTCCTTCATGTTGGAAAAATCTACTTTAAAACAGCGGAAGCCGTAGTCGATATCAGCGCCGGTTTCCTCTTTGATCTTCTTACCGGCACGACGGATGCGCTCCTTTCCGATTTCGCAGATGTTCTTGTATCCGGCTTTGTAGGCTTCGCTCTTTTCGCCGGTCTTTTCCGGAAGCTGAACCATAATGAACTTGCGGTGTCCGCCATCTTCAGCATTCATCTGCATAACAGCGTGGGCGGTTGTAGCTGAGCCGGAGAAGAAGTCAAGAATTATCCCCTCTCCGCTTGTTGCTAGTTTTAGACACCTTTTAATGGTGCCTAAAGGCTTCGGTTTTGGAAAAATTCTTTTGTCAAAGCCTAGCTCGATAAACTCCTCCGTTCCTCTTTCACTATTAACATCTTTGAACGTCCAGGAACTTGTAGGTTTAACTAATGCACGCCCTTCAAGGTAATCCTTTTGCATTACACCCCAGACTTTTCTTGAAGGCATAAATTTAGGAGCCAAATTTGTAATCTGTTTTTTTGCAGTATCAATACCCCAACGCCAGTTGCCTTCTTTTCCGTCCTCTCTTTGAGGTTTGATTTGAATGTACCCATTCTTAATATAATCAGCTCGGTCTGGATAAAAGTCGCCAGTATCCTCAGAGTAGTAGAAGAAATAGAACAGATTGGGTCTGTCCTCTCTCAAGTCGTTTTCTCCAGTTTTTCTCAGGTCAATTTCACGATACCATTTGCCATCCAAATCGACTTTGTTATAGCGTTTAGTAATTTCTTCGGTCGGTTCAAAGCCGTACCATTCGACTTTAGACACATCTTTTGCATATACCAACAAATATTCATGCGTCGTCGCAATGTACTTATCGTCAGACCTACCTTTTGGATTGTTTATATTCGCAATAATACCCATGCAGTTATCCGAGCCAAAAACTTCATCAAGCATTTTGCGGAGATTGACAACTTCATTGTTGTCGATTGATACAAGGATAACACCATCAACTGTCAACAAATCCTTTGAAAGTCGAAGCCTTGGATACAGCATATTAAGCCAATCTGTGTGAAAACGACCATTGTTTTCCGTATTCGCAAACAGACGGTTGCCATCTTCATCGTATTGCCCGCTGTTAGCAAGGTACTCATCTGTGCTCTGGGCAAAGTCATCTTCATACACAAAGTCACTTCCGGTATTGTACGGAGGATCAATGTAGATCATCTTGATTTTGCCGAGATAGGTTTCCTGCAACAGCTTCAGCACCTCAAGATTATCACCCTCGATATAGAGGTTTTCGGTGGTGTCAAAGTTTACACTACCGCTGCTGAAATAAGGTTTTCCCTCACTATCTGCCCCAGTGGGAACTGTTTCATCTTCGCGAACAGGGCGCAGCGTCTTATTGATCGGGGCGTTGGCAAGAAGAACGGACTTCTTCTTATCAGGCCAAGTGAACTGATAGCGTTCCTCATTGCCGTCAACAACCTTTGTGTTGATTTCCTGCATAAGTACATCTTTATCAATGGCACGGACTACATTGCCATCATCATCGATGGTTTCGGTTACAGCATCCGGGAAGAGAGCAGCCAGTTTCTTGTAGTTCTCCTCCGCCAGATCCGGTGTGTGCATCTTAAGCTTTTCCATTTGTGATTCCCTCCAGTTGTTTTTGGTAATCCTTTAACTTCGAATATAGTTCAAACCGCTTCTTAGGCTGCTGTTCCTTCCATGCAGCGGCTTCTGTTTTCTTTATCAGCTTGTTCAGCCTGTCGATCTCGTCCTGGTCTTTCAGCTGTTCATCTATCGTCCGATCCTGCCTTTGTAACACAGCTTCTGATGAAATAGCAATCTGCCTTACGAGGTCATCCCATATCTCATCGAGCGTGTTCCCGGCAAGTGTCAGAGACAGCTTGTTTTCCTTCATCCAGTCTGTCCGATACAGCTTGCTGTGATAAACCGCCAGCTGCCGCTCGTCATCATACACAAGCATGAAGATGAGCTTATGCGGATTCTGCCGGGCGATAGCCTCGACAATCTTCCCATCGAAATCCTGTCTCTTAAGAATTATCGACAGAAGCAGGATTTCATTTATCTCTGAGTCCTTCGCGAGATTCAGGTTTCCTTTTGTCAGGCTGTTTTCCACTATAATACGGTCGACATCTGATACAAACTTTTGCTTAAGCACGGCGGTCAGAGAAAGACGTTTATAAAAGGCTTCCTTAGGCAATCGTTGTCGCACTATGGTACTTGCTGGGAAATCGATCATTTACATCACCACCATAAAACAGATCAGTTCAAAATCCTCAAGTCCTGAAAATCCGCCGGACTGAAACGTTGTCTCACCAGCAGAGAAGAAGCTGGAAATGTCCTCCTCGTCTTTTGCATCGATAATCGAACCGATAGCATCTTCGAGAAGCTGGGAGACCTTGCTCATGTTCCGGCCATCCTTAGTTTCCTTATTGAATACCCTGCACAGTTCCTTATCCGGTTCAGCCTTGCCTCTGGCTATATGCCGCATCTCATCAAGCGTGTCCTTCGGCTGCAGATGGTTGGTAATGATCTCCCCGTCTTTTCCTACATAAACCATATAAAACGGATGCAGTCGGTTCTGATTCTTGATATTGATCTTCGTATTCACATTCTTCAGGACAAAGATCACGCCGGGCTTTTCTCCATGTGCGACCGCGTGGATTCCAAACGGCATATGGTCAATGTCCTTATGCTCTTTCATGTAGGCAAGAAGATCCATTCGGAAATCATTGAGCCCCATATCCGTAATGGAAATGCCGGAATTCATTTCTTCCAGATCGACAACTTTCTCCTGCAGTTTCTTTAGCTGCGCTTTCCGATATTCCAGATCACCCTTTTCATCCTGGTTGATCAGGTCATCATCGCCGGTCGAAGTCATGACGGAGATGCGCATTCTGGTTTCGACCCTGGCTTTCAGGTTGATGTACTCGTCCAGCGTCAGATCTGGCCAGAAGTTCACCAGCTGGATCACTTTATTTTTACTGCCGATACGGTCAATTCTGCCAAACCGCTGAATGATCCGGACGGGATTCCAATGAATGTCGTAATTGATGCAGTAGTCGCAGTCCTGCAGGTTTTGTCCTTCAGAAATACAGTCCGTCCCGATCAGAATATCGATGTTATTATTTGTGTCCTTCGGATAAAGGACATCCCTGTCTTTCGACATCGGAGAAAAACAGGAAAGCACATGGTTCATTTCTGCCTTAAAATTCGGGATCGTCGTCCTTCCTTCCACGCTTCCGGTTACAAGCGCTGTATTCAACCCTAGTTTTTTTGCACTCGGGGCAATATTCTCATACAGGTATTCTGCCGTATCCGCAAACGCCGTAAAGATCAGAACTTTCCTGTTGCCCGGATTGATCGGTTTTTCTTCCTTCTCCCGAATGACTTTCAAGAGCTGGTTCAGCTTATAATCGTATTCTGGCGTGATATCTTCAACCATGCTGACAAGGACGGATAACGTATCAAGGTCCGCATCCATATCTCGTTTCCACGAAATGTAATCCATGTCCCGAAGGTCGATCTGCACTTTCTTTCCTACGGAAAAGAAGTCCGTGTTCTGATCATCGTCATCAAAGTCTGCTGCGGCTCCAGACAGATCTGACATCTCATCCAGATTACCTGTTCCATTCTGCATAAAATCGCTGATGATCTGATCCGTATCATATAGATACTGGTACACCCGCTTCACAGTCAGAAGGAAGGAATGAACGGAGCTTTCCATCCGCTTCAGTAGGTTGATACTCATCAGGCGCTGGATACCGGTCTCACGTCCCTTTCGGAAGTTTTCTGTCTCCTCTTCAGACAGATACTTTGAAAGCTTGCTTGGCAAAATGAACTGAGTTGGCGTATAGATCGTAAGTTTCAGATCCGATAAGCACTCATATACTTCCTTGTAATTGATGGCACCTTTCTTATCCGTCAGTTTCGGATAAAGAGAAATTGGCTTATTGCGGGTCGGGAATGTTCCAATATCCTTCGTATCATAATAGGTCTGAATATGGTGCCGCGATCTGGCAATGGTAACCGCATCCAGAACTTCAAAGAAATCAAAATCAAGCTGCGACAGAAGATTCTGAGTTGTCCGTTCCTTTTCCGGGAGTTTGCACCATGCGTTATAGACTTTCTGGGCCTGCCGGAAGATCGTGTCAATGTCCGATTTTATATCCAGCTTTTCATTAATCTCTTCCGGATTCCCCTCATAGGCCAGTGCCAACTGATTGCGGAGATCATAGAACCGGTTATTCACCGGCGTAGCAGAAAGCATCAGCACCTTGGTTCGTACCCCAGGCTTTATCACTCGGTTCATTAACCGCATATACCGGTTTTCTTTTTCTCCGCCGTGGGTATTGGTACCATTTCCATTACGAAAGTTATGACTCTCATCGATCACAACAAGGTCATAGTTTCCCCACTTGATCCGGTCGATTGGCAGTCCGATTGGTGTCATGCCGCTATTTCTGGAAAGATCCGTATGGTAGAGGACATCATAGCGAAATCGGTCAGCAGCCAGCGGGTTGTTTACCAGATTCCCGCGATAGGTCATCCAGTTCTCCGAAAGCTTCTTTGGGCACAGAACAAGTACGTTCTTGTTTCTACCTTCGTAATACTTAATGACGGCAAGTGCCGTGAACGTCTTACCGAGTCCTACACTGTCTGCAAGAATGCAGCCATTGTACTGTTCAAGCTTATTGATAATGCCAAGAGCAGCATCCTTCTGAAAATTGTAGAGTTTGTTCCAGATCACGCTGTCCTTGAACCCGGTCGCCTCATTTGGAAGAACATCCTCCGAAATGTCATCGAGGAACTCACTGAAGATATTATAGAGTGTCATAAAATAGATCAGTTCCGGAGAATTCTCCTGATAGACCGAAGAGATCATGTCGATGACTTCATTCGTTACATCCGTGAGTTTTTCTTTATCATTCCAGACAGTTTCAAAAAGATTCAGAAATTCTTTGCTGGCCGGATTCTCAAACCGGGTCACCATGTTACTGATGTTGTTCCCACGCTCGCATCCAAGATCAACTGCCGTGAACGAGTTCATCGGCATATAGGTATAGGAGTCCTCCGGATTTTCAACGACAAGGAAATTATTCATTCCTTCTCTGGTAGTGTTGGTTCGGAAGAAAACTTTGCGATGCATCCAGTCAGCGCATTCCCTGGCCACGGCCTTCTGTTTCAGTTCATTCCGAAGACGCACTTCAAACTCTGTACCGTACAGACTCTTCTCTCGGTTCAGCCTCGGAATATAGAATTCCCTACGCTCCTTCGGTGTCTTCTCAGCGACAAATGTCGGAGACGTAAATATAAACCGGAACTCATCGCAGCTTTCCAACTCGTCTTTTAATGCCTGATATGCATAAATGGAGAAGCATGCCGCCGCAATGGACACCTTGCTGCCTGACTGTATTTTTTTCGTAAGGTCATCCTTTACGACCTTGGTTGTATTATTGAATGTATCCATTAAAACGACTCCATCCCTGCTGCCGGATTACTGCTTCACACTTTCTGTATCAGACTTCTGCTTGACGTCCACAGGGTCTGTGTCGAGTACTTTTTTCTCGTCTCCGGGTTCCGACTCACTCTCATGATTTCATTAATATTACAGTTCAACGCTTCACAAATCTTCAGCAATACGTCTGTGGTAATATTCTCGCCCTTTCCTAACTTTGCAAGAGAAGTTGTGCTGATACCACTCTGCTCCCGGAGGTCTTTCTTGCCCATAATCACTTCTCCTTTGCAGCATCAGCATCCATAAATCTGCGGATTTCATTTTCTAACTGGTCTTTGTCAGGAAGATAGAGCTGATAGCGGCTGACAAAAAGCTGATTAGAAATATTCTGTGTGGCATATTTCACCATCAGTTTATCCTCATAGGCACCCATAACAATACCAATTGGTTCTGTATCCCCGGGCGTATTCATTTCTTCTCTATAATAATTGAGATATAAATTCATTTGCCCGATGTCTTCATGCTGGACTTCTCCACGTTTCAGATCAATCAGAACAAAGCATTTTAGAATACGGTGATAGAACACGAGATCAATTTTAAAAATTCTACCGCCGATATTTATGCGCTGTTGTCTGCCTACATACGTAAAACCTTTGCCAAGTTCAAGAAGGAACTGACTCAGGTTGTTTATCAGAGCTGTCTCCAGATCGCCTTCCTTATAGACAGGTAATTCCGGAAGCCCAACAAATTCAAATACATATGGATCTTTTACAATATCTTCCGGCTTTTCAATGATTTGTCCCTGCTGCGCCAGACGAATGACTTCATCTTTGTTTTTACTCAGTACCAATCGTTGAAACAGCATGCTTTTCATCTGCCGCTTCAGCTCCCTCACACCCCAGTTTTCCTGCTCACACTCTTGCAGATAAAATGATCTTTCCTGTGGATCATCAATTTTGAGCAGCTCTACATAATGGCTCCAGCTTAATTTTGCAGACAGTGTCTGCAAAATTGGAAATGTAAGATATAGCTTGCGCATCTTATTCACATTGCTCATGCCAAAGCCTTTTCCATATCTTTCGCTCAGATCATGAGACAGTCGCTTTAAGGTTTCCGAACCATATTCTGCTTTCTCATATCCTGCCTGTTCATACAAAACGATATATCTGCCAATATTCCAGTTTGTTTCGACAATGGCCTGGTTGACCTGATTAACAGCTTTCTGTCTGCCGTTGTTTAACGCTGTTCCGATGTTTTTAAGCAGGTCTTTGTATCCTGCATCTGCAAGTAGACCAGTTTCTTCCATATATCATTGCCTCTTTATAAACCTATAACTTGCTACTGACGTGCATGATGACATCCGCCATGATCATAAGACCTAAGCCCAGTGCTTTCGAAATCATGGGGCCTCTCTGTCCCGATTCAGAAAAAAAGGATACCCTTTGATCATCAGTCTTCCTTCAGATCCCGAAACAGTATGGATTCATTACTTCTCCAGTTATAGATCCTGCATGGTATCGCTCCAGGCTCCTCTTCTGTCTCTGTCATTTCCGGCACGGTCTCAAACAGAGACATCTGATGATATTCCTCGCGGGGCTTTCCGAGTGGGACAGTGTCCTTAAGGCCATCCATCTGCCAGATATTCCAGACGATCCTGTTTGCGATCTGCTTTAGCAGCCCCTGGTCCGGATCCATCTCCCATCTGTCCCTGTAGTAATCCATAAAGGTAAGCAGTAGATTGGCCCTTGCTATCAGCAGGTTGTCACCCTGATATTCATAACCGTATGATGCCTCAAAGGCCCGAATCACCCATTTGACCCACTCATCATAATCCGTTGCATTCTCATCTACTATACGGAGCTTCCTGTCAAGCTGCCCTATACGACGCCTGAGGGGACAGATAGGCTCTCCTGTGGATACATCGTATCTGGAAACCAGATAAGGAGCCTCTCCGCATGTGATCTCAAGTCGCCTCGAATCCACATACTGCTGCCAGGTCTTCCCCTCCGGAAACTCTATCCGGTCCTCATTCACAGTCCAGCTGTGATCATCGTTTGCCGTATTGAAGACATCAGATCTTCCGAACCATTCCTCATCGCAATGGTCATTCATCAGATTACAAAGCCATGCCGGAGTAAAAACCTCAGCCTTTTTCCTTGTACGTTCTGCCTGAGCCTCCTGTGATTTCTGTATCCTTGGCTTTATTATTTCAGAATGCAAAAAAAGCAGCTTCTTATTCATCTGCTCCGTATCCGAAAACCCAAGGCCAAGCTCCTGATAGGTGTCAGTCGCCCATATGATATTATTCCTTGTGGATTTATCCTTGATGAGTATGGAAAGGAAAGACGCTACAGGCCCACTTCCGATATCTATTAGCTTTTCCACCGAAGTAACAGGCCTCCTTTTTCCATTTAAGCTTCATTTCAGTGACTGATCCTGCCAGCAATGTCATGCATAGATTTTATCATATTCCTCCTTGTATTTGTCAAACATTCATGCTTCCTCTCTTGCCTTACCATAACATGAAGACAAGTTGTCTGTCAGCTTCTAGGTGCGAGGTGTGAGGTCAGAGGTGCGAGGGATTAAGGGTTAGGGATCAGGGTCTAGGGATATCTAAATCCAAACTAAGCCCTAAAACCTGCTCCCTGTACCCTTGGCCCTCATACCTATGCTTTTAACTCTCTGAACTGATAATATCCTTCACTTCATCTACAGGCAGATCTATAATATATGCTATCTGATCCGCCGGAAACCCCTTCAGGTACATTCTTCTTACACTAGCTTCTTTTGTCTTTCGCTCTGCCTCACTAGAAGCTTCATTCCATACTTCCTTACGCATCTCTTCGATTACCTTACACATAGTTCTCACTCCCTTCGTGTCTTCCTTAAAATATCTCACTCGGTCTGCCAGTACGGAATAGTTCATATCACCGGGATCCTCACAGAAGAAATCATGGATCAGTTTCCCGAGCTCTGTTCCGTCATCCCTTATTTCGCAGTTCACATATACTATATGCTCCCCATCTCCAAAATCCATCTCAAGTCCCTTGATGGTTCTTTCTATTCTATATAAAGACTGGCAATAACCGAGCACATCATTTTCAGTGATAAAGATGACATAGGTCTCCGGGAGCCTGGTAAAATCCTCGCTTGGCTTCAGGCTGTGAGAATCAAGGATACTGGAATGATAGCGGGCTCTCTTGGGATCGGCTCCACTGTCCGAGCGCTGGATCTCTACATTCATCTGTGTGCCGTCATCCTCAACCGCAAGCACATCCAGATAAAGGTCCCGGCCAACAAGGTTCTTGAAATTCCGCTGTGTACGCACCTGCTTTACAAAAACCTGTCTGCCAAGGATGATGCGAAGCAGCAGCTCCGTCACTGGTATGTTGTCATCGAAGCAGACATTCATGAAATCGTCATCTATCAGGCGAAATCCCCTGATCCGCTCCAGATCCTTCTGATGCTCGCGTTCCAGGCGCTCCCTGTCCCTTTCTGCTACAGGCAAAGTTTCTTTCTCGTTCATAATTCTCCTTTCCTTGCACATATGGCGACAAAAGGAGTATACCTGTGGCGTCTTCGCTTCTGTTTCTCATACTCTCCTCTGTCTCCTGTAAATTGTTACTGGTAATATTTTATCATATTCTTATTTATAGTTCTATATTTTTTGCAGATCAGTGCGAGGTGAGAGGTCTGAGGTATGAGGTGCGAGATCTGATTTCAGTATATTTTATCATATTCTTCCGGCTTTATTTTTCCCATCCAATATAGTAAAATAAGCTATATTATGTCCACAGGCCATGATAGCAGAAATGAAAAAGAGGTTCATAGAATGAAAAGATCAATAACTATTCTGTCAGTTTTAGCATGCCTACTGATCACAGGAGCTCCGGCCCTTCCGGCCTATAGCGCACAGAAGCTTTCCATAGAGCAGGTACAGCTGTCTCCGCCGGATATGGATGTCTTTGTGAATTCAGAAAGCACAAAGGAAATAGCAAAGGAGGATGTAAGCGCATCCATAGGAGATGACAAGCTTGAGGTGGATTCAGTCAGCAAGCAGGATAAGGATTCGACAGGTATCTTTTATGCCTTTCTTCTGGATATTTCAGGCTCTATCCCCCAGTCATCGCTTAATGCTGCTATAAGGTCCATATCAAAGGTAGCAAAGGGAATGGATTCCAATGACAAGCTTGCAGTCCTTACATTCGGAGATAAGGTAAATGTGATCTCTGACGGATCAAAAAAGCCATCCGAGACCTTAAGGCAGCTTAAGGGGCTAAAGGCAAAGGACCAGACCACCAAGTTCTATTCTGCAATGGACAAGCTTATTGCTGTATCGAGAAATGCAAAGGGAATGCGTACCGTAGCAGTCGTGGTATCCGACGGAGTCGATGATACTGACGCCGGTATGACAGAGAGCCAGCTCACAAGCATACTCAAGAACAGCGGTATAGCAGTCTACGCCCTCCAGGTCGGCAAGGTCACAAAAGCCCAGACAAAGCATCTGAAGAAATTCATAAAGATATCCGGAGGAAAGGTCTACCGCTTCAGCGAGAAGGACGCGGCAAAAGTCATAGGCTCACTGGTAGGCGATATAGATGAGACATCTGTCATCCATCTGCTCGGGAAAAAGGGGATGAAGGTAAAGAACGGCGACAAGCTGACACTGATCGTAAAGGGCTATGCCCCGCTTACCTGGGCGCTTGACAAGAAGAGCTGGGAGGAATCTCTTCGGACTAACCCAGGTCAGGGAATAGAGGCTGTCAAAGCAGAGAAGAAAAAGGAAAGCTCTGATAAGGCTATAGCAGAGGCTGCCGAAGCCAACGACAAGAGACTTAATGAGGAGCTTAAGAGACAGAGGACCACAATTATCATAGCTATAGGCGCCGTAGTAATAGCGACAGCCATTGTCCTTGCCATCCTCCTTAATATAAGGATAAAAAACATCCTGAAATCCTATTATGAGAAGAACGGTCTCGATGAGGAAGCAGTAGAGAAGCTTAACCGGGAGATAAAGAGAAAGAGAAGGAATAGAAGATAATGCAGATTATAATAGAGATAATAAAAGCCGCGATCTTTGGCATAGTCGAGGGTATCACCGAGTGGCTTCCTGTGTCCAGCACAGGGCATCTGATACTGCTCAACTCCACACCACTGAAGCTTTCGGTATCCGACTCCTTTTACTCTATGTTCGAGGTCGTGATACAGCTGGGTGCTATAATGGCAGTTGTAGTCACCTTCTGGGAACAGCTTTTCCCATGGTATCTAAGAAAAGAAAAGATCCCAGGACGGATGGCCTCGAGGTCAGTGCCGGCCTGGAAGAAGGGCTCGATCGATCTCTGGAAGAAGATAATAATCTGCTGTATCCCGGCCGCTATAGTCGGCGTCCTCTTTGATGATCAGATAGATGCCCTTTTCTACCACCCTCTTCCTGTAGCTCTTGCCCTTATCATAGTCGGAGTCATCTTCATTCTCGTAGAGCGCTTCATGTCGGGACATTCACCAAAGGCCTCCTCTATAGGAGAGATGACTCTTGGCATGGTACTATGGATAGGAATTGCCCAGTGTATAGCAGCTGTCTTTCCAGGTACATCCAGATCTGGAGCCACTATAATAGGTGCTCTGATAGTAGGCGTATGCCGTGAGGCTGCAGCGGAATTCACCTTCCTGCTGGCAGTACCTGTCATGCTCGGAGCCTCACTTCTTAAGGCAATAAAATATATCCATCAGGGGCTTCGGATGACAGGTATAGAGACAGTCGATCTGATCACAGGCGCTCTTGTCGCCTTTATCGTTTCTATCGTAGTCATCCGTTTCTTCATGGGATACATAAGAAAGCACGACTTTCGCGTCTTCGGCTGGTACAGGATAGGTCTCGGTGCCTTTGTAATGGTGCTTTCTCTTACACATGTACTGGTATAGATCAGAGGTGGCTTATGACTGTTTCTGTATGCATGATTGTAAAAAACGAGGAAAAGCTGCTTGCCAGATGCCTCGATTCGCTGAAAGGTCTCTATGATGAACTCGTAATAGTTGACACAGGATCTACAGACCGCACAAGACAGATAGCAGGAGAATACACTGATAATATCTATGATTTCAGCTGGCAGGATGATTTTTCTGCGGCAAGGAATTTTGCCTTTTCCAAATGCAGCTGTGACTATATATATTCTGCTGATGCTGATGAATATCTTGATGAGACCAACAGGACCCGTTTCCGGGATCTGATCATGGTCTTAGATCCTGCGGTAGAGATCGTGCAGATGCACTACTATGAGCCAAAGCTTTCAGGCCTTTTAAACACCCGCTCTGAGCTTCGTCCCAAGCTCTTTAAGAGGATCCGTACCTTCCGCTGGGTCGACCCTGTCCATGAGAGCGTCCAGACAGAGCCGCTGGTATTTGACTCAGATATAGTGATAACCCATGCTCCAGAGAGCCTGCACAGCTCAAGGGACTTCTCTATCTTTGAAAGGGCTTACTCAAGGGAGGGCCGTCTGTCAAAGAGGCTTTACTCCATGTATGCGATCGAGCTCTATCGTAACGGAGGAGCCGAGGAGCTGAGGCATGGCGCGCTTATCTTTTCAGAGGTCATTGACAGGGAGAATCCCGATCAGGAGCTTCTTATAAAGCTTCTTATTATCCTTGCAGTAAACGCAAGAAAGGAGGGCAATATATCTGCCCTCCTGAAATACGCCTCCCGTCTCCTCGCCTGCGACGATCCCTGCTCCGAGGTCTGTCTGGAGCTGGGACGCTATTTCTTCGATCAGGGAGACTACAAGGAAGCTTCTCTATGGTTTTATAATGCTACAATACAGCAGAGCGCACTCGACATACATTCATCTACTGATCTGCCATGCAGGGCCTTAGGCATATGCTATGCCCATCTGTCTGAGCAGGCAGACGGAGAAGAAAGTGACAGATACAGGGAAGCCGCAGAGGAATACGAGCGCCGGGCTGATCAGTTCCAGATACCCGAGGAATGACTCCTATCTCTCGTCATGGATCTTCTTATCCATTCCGAGTATATGTCCTGACAGCCAGTTCATCAGATACTTGAGCAGGTCCTCAAGATAAGCCTCCTGGTCATCATCGACCTGATCGAGATCGATCCTGTCAAGCTCATCGTAGAATATACGATGGGCTTTTTTCTGTGCCTCAAGTCCCGAATAATGATACTCCTCCATAAGCTTCTCTTCATCGTTGAAATGGAAATGAGTATAATCATTGAGCTCATTAATAAGTCCAACTATCTGGTCAAAGCGGTCATAAAGCTCATCATTATGAATAAGGGCGTCAACCCTTGCCATTATATCAAAAAGCTTCTGATGCTCGGAATCGATAAGCTCGATTCCTGTCTTATACTTGTCTGTAAAGGCAAATGGTGAAACAGTCTTCCCTATAAGTGTATCAGAGCCCAAGATATGGTGCATAAGCCATCTGGACATATAGTCTAAAAGATCAAGGACAGCCGTAGTCATGGTCTCGTCATTCATTCCTATGAAATTCGTATGCTCTATCCTGTCCACGAAGGCCCTGTGAGCCTTTTTCTGACCGGCAAGCTCCGGATCAGATATGCTCTCCATATAACTCTCCTCATCGGCAAAATGCCTGGCTGCATAATCCCGAAGACCATTCAGAAGCTTCATTCCCTCTGTACGGACATCAGCCCCATCGAGCATTCTGTCATTTATCTCATTAAGCATGCTGATAAGCTGTCTGTGTTCATTATCGATCAGATCTATCCCTGTCAGGAAATCATCTGTAAACTTTATCATAAGATCACCTCAATCATTCCAGTTAATTTTTACACAATTATTTTATCGCATTAAAGTTCTCTTTTCAATGAAGATATCCTAAAGATTGCCTTAAAAACAGCATGGATCAAAGGCATAAAAAAAGGAGCCTCGAGCGAGGCTCCAAAAAGAGGGGGAGTATGAAAAACGAAAACAATTTCCATCGAAAGGCTTTGGTCCTTTCGACAGTTATAAGTATACTAAGCATTTGTGAAAAATATGTGTCCTCAATGTGAAATATCTATTAAATGATATAAAAGAGACGCACACTCTCTTGTCGCATAGGTTGGCTCTGCCCACCACTCGACCGGAGCCGTAAAGCCTGCTGCCTCTGCCCCTTTATAAGCCGCTATCCTTTCACTGCGGTAGAGATGATAGCCCTGAGTCACAAGGACAAGCGAGGAGGATGGATATTCTCCGTCTGAGAGAAGCTTTATAGCATTTCCTATGTTTTCTTCTGTATTCGAGGATTCCTGATCCACAAGGACCCTGTGAGCATCTATGACAGGAACAGAGCCGCCATTATCTGAAATGATCTGCTCTGCATCAATGCCATGAAGCCTGCATGCCTCTGCAAAGAAGGTCCTGTCCTGATCTGCAAGCGAGGAGGATGTCAGATAATCCCTGATGCATGAGGCCTCCGATATTGATTCACCTGCCCCGATTCCACCGCTTGCTACCGCAACAATATCCTGATTGGTGAGCAGATAGAGCCTTGCAGCCTCTATCCTCTGCCTGAGCATCCTGGTCGGACGCCTTCCCCTGACACCACATCCTAGTATCACCAGGCTCGTCTCAGAGCCACTCTCCGTGGCAGTGACTGTAGAAGCAGATGCTATACGTATAAGCCCCTGGGCATAGAAGGCTATTATAAGCGCAAAGATAATGGTCCAGATAATAGCCGGAGCATGGCTTGTCCGATCTCCATCATAGCCTATCGATCTGTCTGCCGTAAAGCTGCCTAAGCCTCCCCGCTCGATCAGTACAGTATCCCTTCCCATATCATGGTTGAACTGCCTGTGAAGCTTTCCTCTGGTCCCTCCGGCCTGGGATCTGTCATAGTTTCTCTTGCCGGAGTCAGCCCCGGCCCTTACAAGCTCCTGTATGGAAAAGACAAGTACAAGAGCCGCAACTATATATCCTATGATATTTCCTATATCAATGATCTGATAGATCAAAAGAGGCGGAAGATAGAGTATAAGTAAGATAAGAGTGATTACTATCCCGATGATTCCGCAAATCCTGTGCTTCATCCTTTTCTCTCCTTAGTCCTTCTACTGCCATGTCAGAATGCAAGCTTCTCGTCAAAGTAGTCAGAAAGCTCATCGATAGCAATCCTCTCCTGCTCCATCGTATCCCTGTCACGGACTGTGACCTTGTGGTCATCCTCAGAGTCGAAATCATAGGTCACGCAGAAAGGTGTTCCGATCTCATCCTGACGACGGTATCTCTTTCCGATATTTCCTCTGTCATCATACTCACAGTTATATTTCCTTGAGAGCATCTCCCATACCTTCTGCGAAGGCTCGGCAAGCTTTTTTGAAAGAGGCAGCACTCCGATCTTTACCGGAGCAAGTGCAGGATGGAAATGAAGCACTGTACGCATGTCAGGTTTCTCCTCTGTCCCTATATTTTCCTCATCATAGGCCTCGCAGAGGAAGGCAAGAACCACACGGTCTGCTCCGAGTGAAGGCTCGATAACATAAGGAAGATACTTCTCGTTCTTTGTATCGTCGAAGTAGGTCAGATCCTGACCAGAAACCTCCTGATGACGTCCAAGGTCATAGTCCGTACGATCCGCAATTCCCCAGAGCTCACCCCAGCCGAACGGGAAGGTATACTCTATATCTGTTGTTCCTTTTGAATAGAAGGCCAGCTCCTCAGGATCATGATCTCTTAAGCGCAGATGCTCATCCTTGATGCCAAGTGAGAGAAGCCAGTCATGGCAGAACTTTCTCCAGTAATGGAACCATTCGAGGTCAGTTCCTGGCTCACAGAAGAACTCAAGCTCCATCTGCTCGAACTCTCTGGTACGGAATGTGAAGTTACCCGGAGTGATCTCGTTTCTGAAGGATTTTCCAATCTGTCCTATACCGAACGGGATCTTCTTTCTTGAGGTCCTTGCGACATTCTTAAAGTTTACGAAGATACCCTGGGCCGTCTCAGGGCGGAGGTATACTGTGTTCTTGGCATCCTCTGTCACTCCCTGGAAAGTCTTGAACATAAGGTTGAACTGTCTTATAGGAGTAAAGTTATGCTTGCCGCATGAAGGGCAGGTCACCTGATGGTCCTCGATCCAGGACTCCATCTGCTCATTGGTCCAGCCATCCACTGAGCTCTCAAGCTCAATTCCATTCTCCTCTGCGAAATCCTCGATCAGCTTGTCTGCCCGAAATCTCTCATGGCACTCCTTACAGTCCATCAGTGGATCTGAAAAGCCTCCCAGATGTCCTGAAGCAACCCAGGTCTGTGGATTCATAAGGATGGCACAGTCCACACCCACATTGTAAGGGCTTTCCTGGATGAACTTCTGCCACCAGGCCTTCTTTACATTATTCTTGAGCTCAACTCCCAAATTGCCGTAGTCCCAGGTATTTGCGAGTCCTCCGTAGATCTCTGATCCAGGATAGACGAATCCCCTGTTCTTTGCGAGTGCAACAATTGTGTCAAGACTTTTTTCCATGATGATAGTTCTCCTTAATCATTTATAAAAAATATATGTAAGCCCTGCCGGCGTCCCGTCGGAGCGCTTATTTATCTTTATCCTGTCCTTTTCGGAGGATTGGTATGTCACATCCGAGTCCTCTGAATAGGCGCTGATCTGTCCCGGAACCGACACAGTCAGTCCCCATTCCCTTATGGCTACGACCCTTTCACTATCGAATGCGTCGGCGCTGGCTTCCTGCTTTTTTCCTCCCCTGACACATATATATGAGCCGTCGGCAGGGTATCCGGCAGACCTTGCCCCATTTGCCTTTCCTACAAAGAGATCATAGCCTGTGAAATCAGAATATACAGAAGCATCCCGATATAGCGTCCGCAGATATATACTTCCCTTTCCTGCGTCAAACCTCAGAAGCCTTATGCTGTTCTTTCCATTCTTTGCATTGTAAGCCTCTATCTCCGACCTGACGAATTTCTTCACATCGGCCGGATCGGAATCTGTCTTTTCTATCTCCTCGTAGACTATTGTCCCGTCTTCCTTTATAGTAAGGAGGTTTTCCCCGGATCTTTTTTCAAATGCCCCGTTTGCAAGGGCGATTAAAAAGATTGCTCCTGCAAGTGCCGCGCCCGTAACTATAAGAAGGATCCTTCTTTCCCTTCTCTTTTTCCTGAGGACTGCCCTGCGGTGGCGAAGTCTCCTTAGTCTGTATTCTTCTTCTGTCAACTGTCTTTCCATAGCCTTTTTATTATACGCCCTTTGACATTTTTTGCAAGAAGGCCTGTCACTATCAGATAAAGCTTTCCGTTCTGAATCTGTGCTCCTCAAAGAAAACTGCCCTAAGCCTCTTTGCTATGAACTCCAGATCCAAAAGGACCTGTCCGTTTACATCAAACGAAAAGAGCTTTCCGGCAGGCAGCGAGAAGATAAGCTGTATAGTATATAAAAGCGCCGGAGACAGCTCTCTTGCTGTGCCCTTTATCCTGTCACGGCAATCACAATCATAGAAAAAGCAGTCTGCCGGACAGAAGAGATTTATGGCATTTACATCAAGCCTTTTACCACAGGCCCTGCAGGAGAAGGCATCTGGATAGACTCCGTTTACCATCATTGTACGCAGGTCATATATTATCCTTATGCTTTCCCGCTTGACCTCATGCCTTATAAGAGCCTTTAGTGCCGCATAGACGAGGTTCAGCCTGTCCTTTTCATCTATGCCCTCCCTGCCGAAATAACCTGCCACCTCAAGGATATACATGCCCATATATGTATCATCGAGATCCTTCAGCAGGTCGTCAAAGCGTGCCTTCTGTCTTGCTGACCGGAGAGTATAGCTGCTGCTTCCCGCAAAAAATTCGAACTCACCGAAAAAAAACGGATTCGTGGCCGCAAGCAGCGGGCTTCTCGGCTTAGCGCCTCCTCTTACGAAGGCAGAAACCTTTCCAAGCTCCCTTGTAAGGACCTCTATCCTCCTGTCGCTTTCTCCTATAGGCATTGATGAGATCACGAAGCCATTTGCACTTACAAGCTCACTGCCAAAAGCCACGTCCTATTCCTCATCTTCCTTACGGAAACCATAGTTGGCCATAAGGACCTCGCTGTCGCGCCAGTTCTCCTTGACTTTGACAAAGAGCTTCAGATTGACCTTGCAGCCCAGAAGGCGCTCTATCTCGAACCTTGCGTTTGTACCTATCCTTTTTAGCATGGCTCCACGCTTTCCTATTATGATCCCCTTATGAGATTCCCTCTCGCATATGATGGTCGCGTCTATATCACAGATATGCTTTTCCTCCCTGTCCTTCATGGAGTCTATGATCACGGCTATTCCGTGAGGTACCTCGCAGGAAAGCACCTGAAGGGCCTTTTCCCTTATCATCTCGGATACTATCGCTCTCTCCGGCTGATCCGTTATGATATCCGGGTCGAACAGATAAGGGCCCTCGGGAAGATACTTATAGATAGTAGAGACCAGATCATCGATCCCCTTGTTTCTAAGGGCCGATACCGGCACTATCTCGACAAAGGGCAGCAGATTCCTGTAGGCCTCTATGGTCATCAGGATATTTTCATGAGGGATGGAATCGATCTTGTTTATTACCAGAATGACCGGAGTCTTACCTGAGGCAAGCCTTGATGCTATATAGCTATCTCCTCCTCCGACGAACTCATCAGGCTCTATAAGCCAGAGGATCAGGTCGACGCCGTTCATGGCTGCTGCCGTGACCCTCTGCATATATTGGCCGAGCTTGTTCTTGGGCTTGTGGATGCCAGGTGTATCAAGAAAGACTATCTGTCCTCTTTCGTCTGTATATACTGTTTCTATCCTGTTTCTCGTTGTCTGGGGCTTGTTGCTTGTTATGGCTATCTTCTGGCCTATGATCCTGTTCATAAGCGTCGACTTCCCTACATTCGGACGGCCTATAAGAGTAACAAACCCGCTTTTTGTATTATTCAAATAGATTCTCCGTTCTGTCAAAGAGGCCCCTGTTCTCCTCTATCGCCTCCTCTGACCCTACGACCGTAAGCGCTCCATCATCAAGAGCTGCCTTTATCATATCGGCTAAGTCCCTTATATCCTGCTGGCTTGCCCCAAGGACCTGGTCCCTGCTCTTCTGTATGGCCTGATCTGAAATACCCTCTATCACTGACCTAAGCGCCAGCTGGCCCTCCATGGATGGTGTGAGCGGAGTATCAAGGGCTCCTATGGCTCCGATCACATACTTTGTCATATCCCTGTCTGAAGGATCAAAGCTTCTGATATAGTCAGGAGTCGCGAGAAGGATTTCCTCTGACTCCTTAAGGTGCGGATCACGGTAGGTCATTAGGGTAGTGCTTCCGGTCCTGCGGAAGGCAGCCATGCATCCGTATGCTCCGCCCTTTACCCTGATATTGATCCAGAGATAGTCGTAGCTTAAGGCAACCTTTAATATCTGAAGGGCTCCATTATAGTCATATCCCTTCTGTCTGAAATTGCCGGCTATACTTACGAAGTTTACCTTTGATGCGGATGAAAAGGCTTCATTCCTGCAGGTCTCATCGAGCTCGATGGCAGCGCAAGCAGGCGGCTCCTCTGATCCTATTAGCTCGCCGGCCTTATCAGCATAGCTGTCTATTATATCTATAACCTCTCTCCTGCCTGTCGTACTTACCACCATGGTCTTTAGTGAAAGGACTTCTCTTAGAGCTCCCTTAAACCATGATATAAAGCCGTCTATCCTCTGGTCAAAGTTGGCTGCGAAGTCCTGCACGAAGCGAAGATATCCTACTCCGCCGACTGCATCCAAAAGAGCTGCGCTTTTACTTATATGAGACTGTCCTCTAAGGGCGGCTGCCGAGTGACCTGCGGTCATGAAATGCATCTCTATACCGTTCTTTTCCTCGAGAAGTACCTCCTTTATCCTCTTTCTGTCAGAGAAATCGGTCTTAAGAAGCATCTGATAGATAAGCTCCATCGCGTTTTCTGCTTCCTCATAGACGAACTTGGTCTTTATATCGAGAAAGAACCTGTATTCGTCTGTCCTTCCTCCCGGAAGGGGATCTATATCGCCCGTGCCTGTATTCATCACCCTGACATCGGAAGACAGGCTTCCCAGATGGAGATTTACCTCGGTCGAAAAGTCCTTATAGGAGTATTTCTCTGTATCAAGAAGTCCAAGCAGGCGGCTTCCGAAGGCAAAGGCCGGTGCCTTGTCAAGTCCTGTATTTCCTATGTCAAACAGGATGTTAAGATAATCTATGCCATTGGTCTCCTGATCTGTAAAGATCACAGGAACTCCGTTTTTAAGCATTACCTGCTTATTTATCCTTCTGGCTTTCTTATCCAGGTCCTCTCTCGACAGAAGCGGTATCTTTTCCAGATCCTCCTGTGGAGACGGTGTCTGCTGATATTCCTTCAGATGCTTTGTATCTGCGACTATCTGCCTTATCTGCTCCTTTGTAAGAGAAGCCTTTTTCTCTTCCATCTGCTTACGGAAGGCCTCGTCCTCCTTCTTCTGCAGTCCGGCCTTAGGAGCACAGGTCACCAGTGAGCTGTGAGGATTCCTAAGCAGATATCTGCTTATAAGCTCCTCGAAATATCCCTTGTCTATCTCCTGACGAAGTTCCTTGTATATAGGAAGGATAGACACCCTGTCAAAGGCTGCCATCCTGTCATAGAGCCAGGAATCGAGGATCCCAAGTCCCCAGATAAGTCCCTTAGGGTAACCGCCGAAATCAGCCTCTCTGTACTTGAACTCATCTGAATTGATACCAGCAAGAAGGGATCTGTGGTCAAGTCCCTTGGAAGATAGCTCTGTAAGTGTCCTTTCAACTACATCGATGAAGTCCTGCTTCCTTTCAGGATCACTACCCTTTACTGTAATAGTAAAATAAGGTTGAGCAATAGTCTGTATCCCTCCATAGACCTCTGTTCCTATCCCGGCGTCAAGTATAGCCTGACGAACCGGAGCTCCCGGTGCCTCGAGAAGAGCGTAGTCAAGTATATCAAAGGCCATCACGAGCTTTGTATCAAGTGCATTTCCGATAACATAGTTTAGCGAATGAAAAGTCTTACCCTTCTCGCTCTCATCCGCAGAGACCGGATAATCCTTCTCCTCCTCATGCCTGTTTTGAAACGGGACCTGCATGGCTATCTCTGTCTCTGGATCGTAAGCGTCATAGGCAGACAGATATTCCCTGTCGAGATAGTCGAGCTTTTCTGCCATATCGCAGTTTCCATACAGATAGATATATGAATTGGAAGGATGATAGTATCTCTGGTGGAAGGCCTTATATTCCTCATAGCTTAATGAAGGGATATCCGCCGGATCTCCTCCGCTTTCGACTCCATAGGTAGTATCCGGATAGAGAGAATGGGTTATCTCTCTTTCGAGCACATCCTCAGGTGATGAGAAGGCTCCCTTCATCTCATTGTAAACGACTCCGTTTATAGTAAGTGGAGAATCCAGGTCCTCCATCTCATAATGCCAGCCCTCCTGGCGGAAGATCTCCTGATACTTATAGATATTCGGGTGAAAGACCGCATCCATATAGACATCTATCAGATTGGAGAAATCCTTGTCATTTGTCGATGCGACCGGATATACTGTCTTGTCCGGGTAGGTCATCGCATTAAGGAAGGTGTTCATAGAGCCCTTCACCAGCTCTACGAATGGATCCTTTACAGGATACTTCTCTGATCCGCAGAGCACAGTATGCTCTATGATATGGGCAGTGCCCTTTGAATTCTCCGGCGTGGTCCGAAATCCTATATAGAATACCTTATTTACATCATCATTTTCTATCAGAGTAACCATGGCCCCGCTCTTCTTATGACGAAGAAGCGTGCCTTTTGAATGAATATCGTTTAATTCCTGCTCCTTAAGGAGCTCATACTGTTCCGGTATCCTGTCCATTTTTCTCCTTTTCTTTATCTATAAGATTAACATCGAGCTGGTTATAAGGGATCGTTATCCCTTCCCTGTCAAAGGTAAGCTTTACACGCTCATTTATTTTCCAGACTCCATCCCAGTAATCATCCATTGGAAGCCAGATCCTAAAGCCCAGATTCACAGAGGAGTCTGCAAGCTCTCTGACAAAAACCTTTATATCTGTGCCTGCAACCCTGCCCTCTGTCGTCTCTGCTATATGGGTAAGGAGCTGCTCTGCCTTCCTCAGATCGTCATCATAGCTTATGGCAAATGTCAGATCTGTCTGTCTCTTGTCTGAAGTCGTGACATTGGTAAGCGATGAATTCGCAAGCGTACCGTTAGGGATCACGACTATCTTGTTGTCTATAGTCCTTAACCTTGTGTAGAATATGGAGATCTCCGTGACTGTTCCCTCGTTCTTATGTGTATCCTCTATTATATAATCGCCTACCTTAAAGGGCTTGAGTAAAAGTATAAGAACCCCTCCGGCGAAGTTGGAAAGAGACCCCTGCAGGGCAAGTCCTGCAGTAAGTCCTAAAGAGGCGACCGCTGCTGCCACCGAGGATGTCTGGATTCCAAAAAGATTTAAGATGATAAGGATGAGCACTACATAGCACAGGATCTTAAGTACGCCGTCCGTAAACTGCCTGACTCCTGTATCCACTTCTCTGCGCTCAAGCGAGGATGCTATGACCTTCCTTATGAATCTGATCACCTTTGCGCCTAGGAACCAGACGACAAGGGCTATGACCACGCTCCAGAAGAAATCGAGCGAGCCTGAAAGGAATTTCCTGAGCCATTCTGTAAGAACCCCGCTGTTTACTGTTAGAAATAAATAGCCTGTCTGCATTGGTCTTACCTCAAATTCTTTAATAATTCTCCTGCAAAATACAAGGAGCCAAAGGCCACTATTCCAAGTGAACTCTCACCCGAGACAAGCTTCCTTGCCATCGCAAGTGCCTGATCTATATCAGCTGCTGCCACCGCGTCTGCTCCCTGATCCCTTACTATCTCACATAGACTATCGGCATCGAGGCTCCTTGTGCTCGGATTAGCGACGCAGATATAGGAGGCCGCAATGCTTTTTGTCCTGCTTACCATATGGCGCACGTCCTTATCCTTCATTGCTGAGATAAGAAAAACAAACCTTTTATCCGGATAGGTCTCCTTCAGTGTCCCAGAAAGCGCCTTGACCCCCTGAGGATTATGGGAGCCGTCTATTATAAAGAGAGGATCATCTGATATCTTCTGTATACGGGCCGGCCAGGTAACTGACCTGATTCCCGAAAGTGCCTTTGAGACGTCAGCCATTGAGTCGGAAAACTCAAGTGCCGCAAGAGCTGCCGCCTCATTATCAAACTGGAAATCCCCGGCAAGAGGCGGAGTCATCGAAGGATCACGAAGCTGGGCCTTCATAGAGGCCACTATAAGCGGGGCGCTGACTGAATTCCTCACTGTCTGATCATAGGCCTCATCACATTCGAAGTAGCCTCTTGTGAATTTCTTTATCTCTCTCCTGACCGATGGCAGATTATGAGCAATGATGACCGGCATTCCGTCACGGATTATACCGGCCTTTTCATCTGCTATTTTTTCAAGCGTATCTCCAAGAATTTCAGTATGATCAAGACCTATGGCGGTTATAACACCTGCTACCGGAGTCTGGCTTATGCCTCTTGTAGAATCGAGCCTGCCTCCAAGTCCGGTCTCCAATACCACATAATCGCAGCCCTGCTCCTTGAAATAAAGCAGAGCCGTCGCCAGACACAGGTCAAAGAAGGTCGGCTCATACCCCTCGTCCGTTCTTACAGACAGAACCCTTTCTGCCAGTCTTGCAAAATCAGCCTCGCTTATATATCTGCGATTCACCTGGATCCTCTCCCTTATAGTGATCAGATGAGGAGAGATGAAAAGTCCGGTCTTAAAGCCATTTGCCTCTAAGGCCGCAGCTATATAGACTGCGACTGAGCCCTTGCCATTGGTCCCGGCTATATGAAAAATCTTCAAACCCCTGTCAGGATCTGAAAGCTTGGGAAGCAGATGCTCTGTGACCTCTCGTCCCGATCTGCGTCCGAAGCGCTTTAATGATTCAATCTGTTTAACAATATCGGAATATTCACTCATACTGCCATTATCACTCCGCCGTCTCCGGCATACATAGATGATACTCCCGCAGTCTCCAGCACAAAGACATCCTTGAAAAGTCCTGTCCTCTTTACCTTCTCCTTTAGCGATGAGGCCGTATCCGGTGCATTGCAATGCGATATGGCCACTACCTTCTGATCCGGATGCGAAGTGACCTGGACCATACAATCCACCATCTTGTCAAGGGAACGGATCATCCCTCTGGCCTGACCTAACTGCTGTATGCTCCCCTCAGGAGTGGATCCCATCACAGGCTTTATAGAAAGTGTAGTCGCAAGCATGGCCTTAAGAGACCCCAGGCGGCCTGCTTTCCTAAGTGTATCAAGGGACTCAAGAACGAAAAATGTATGTTCCTCCCTGATAAAGCTATCGACTGCCCTTATGACTTCGTCAAAGGTAAGGCCCTTTTTCTCCTCCTGCTCTATATGCTCTGCTATTAGTGTCTGGCCGATCGAGGCAGACCTGGAATCGAAGACATGGATCCGCTTCAGAGGTCCCTCATCATCCTCATGCTCCTCCTGATAGAGGCTCCTTGCCAGCACTGCTGCATTGTATGAGCCTGAAAGCTTGGCTGAAAGAGTAACTATATATATATTATCCGCTTCTGCCTCTTCTATAGCGGCAAGGTAGCTTGCCGGAGACGGGCAGGCAGAATGAGGCGGCTCCTTGGAGTCCTTCATCTTCTTCAGAAAGGCCTTCTGGTCAAAGGTGCTGTCATCCTTCTGTTCGTAGCTACCCACCTGAAGGGTAAGGGGAATATGTGAGAAATGTGCCTTGTCTTCATCCATATGCCGGGTGAACTCACCACAGCTGTCCACGATAATCTTATACATCTGTTTTCCTGCCTTAGCTCAGTTACATTAATTGAGACTATTATAAATGATTTGCCACCGAAAATAAAGACAAAAAAGGACGGGGCCTTTTCCTAAGAAAAAGATCCCGTCCTTTCTGATCCAATGATCCGTTTAGTCTGCTACTTTTACATTAACAGCCTGAGGTCCCTTTGCTCCCTCTGTAAGGTCAAACTCGACCGTGGCGCCCTCTGAAAGGGTCTTGAATCCGTCACCAAGAATTCCTGAATAGTGAACGAAAACATCCTTTCCATCTCCATCAGAGATGAAGCCATAACCCTTCTGATTATTAAACCACTTAACTGTGCCTCTCATTTCTAAATCCTCCAGTCGGAAACAGATGTCATTAAATCTAAAAACATCATAAACTTATAACATCTATATTTTATACTTCCTGACTCTGGATGTAAAGGACATTTTCAAAAATCTATCGAATTTCTGGCAAGAAATCCTTCAAAATATCTGTCCCATTCCTGATCTAAGGACCGGTCCGGCGAAAAAACGCTGTAATTCGTTCCTGTAACAGCCGTTACTTCCCCGTTTTTATAGGAAACCGTGATATTTAATGAAATTATATCTGAAGGTGACAGCGATGAGGAAGACTTTTCTATCAGATCAGCCACCAGTGAGGCCGGAGCGTGAAAAACAAGCTTCATCGCGAGCGGAGTCCTCTTGCCCTTTATTATCTCAAACAGGAATCCCCTGATAAGCCTATATCTGACAAAGGGCTCATCCGGAAAATCCTCACTTGCCCTTTCCTCATCTGAATAATAGTCTGAAATGAAGCTGCCGTCTATTGTATATGTGACAAAGGTCTTTACTACAGCCTCACTTACAGTGAAGCTGTCAAAGACATCGCGGGTAAGAAGCCCTGACATGAACTCCCTTATCCCGCTTATTCTGAATAATTTCATACCTAACTCCCGGATCACTTATCTGAAGCAGTTATTTCCTTCTTCTCGTCGGTCCTCATAGTGATAAGAGGTGAGCCCTTTCCCTCTATATATTCTCTGGTGATAGTCACCTCGCCTATATCAGGATCTTTAGGTATCTCATACATTATATCATTCATGAAGCCTTCGATGATTGACCGTAAGGCCCTGGCACCAAGCTTCCTTTTCTTTGCCTCCTCGGCAATATAAGAAAGCGCCTTTTCATCGAATGACAGCTTTACCTCATCAAGAGCGAGAAGCTTCTGGTACTGCTTTATTATGGCATTCTTAGGCTCGGTCAGTATCCTTACCAGCATATCGGTATCCAGAGGATCGAGTGTGCATATGACAGGAAGTCTTCCGATAAACTCAGGAATGAATCCAAACTTCCTTAAGTCTTCAGCCGTGACCTTGTCGAGGATCTTCTCATCATTATCATATTCATCTCCAAGATCAGAAACGAATCCGATCGAGCTTGATCTCTTAAGTCTCTCCTTTATCACATCGGTAAGCCTCGGGAAAGCTCCGCCGCAGATGAAAAGGATGTTGCTGGTATCGACCATTGTCATAGGAACCATAGCATTCTTGCTTGAGGCTCCTACAGGTACCTCTACCTCTGCCCCCTCGAGCAGCTTTAACATTCCCTGCTGTACCGACTCACCGTTTATGTCCCTGTTGGTGGCAGAATTCTTCTTGGCAAGCTTATCTATCTCATCGATAAAGATAATTCCCTTCTCAGCCCTTTCGACATCATTGTCAGCAGCCGCAAGCAGTTTGCTCACAACAGACTCTATATCATCACCTATATAGCCTGCCTCTGTAAGTGAGGTGGCATCGGTTATGGCAAGAGGTACATCAAGAAGCCTGGCCAGAGTCTTTACCATATAGGTTTTTCCGCATCCAGTCGGGCCAAGCATAAGGATATTGCTCTTTTCTAAGACTACGTCATCATTCTCGTCATTTTCGAGAAGATTTTCACTCTCGATTATCCTCTTGTAGTGGTTATATACAGCCACCGCCATGATCTTCTTGGCTTTTTCCTGACCTACTATATATTCGTCAAGCTCTGCCTTTATCTTATGCGGAGGCGGTATATTCTTTATATCGATAACAGCTCCCTCGGACTCTTGGCCTTTTTTACCTTCCTTCTGTTCTTTTCTCTTCTTTATCCTCTGATTGGCAGGGACCTGAGGAGAGGTGGACAGGAAGCTGGCTATATCGTTCAGATTGAATACAGGAAAGCCTCCGTTCCCGGCATTGTTCGTAGTATGGGAATCATCCGGATCGAGCTGGGGAAAGCCTGCCGGGAACATATTGCCGGGACCATAGTTTCCCATTGTATCGAAGGTCTTCTGCATACAATCCACGCAGATGCTGATTCCTCCGGTGATATGGATCATCTTGCCGGCGACACTCTCCGGACGCCGGCATATATAGCAGATATCCTCATAGTCATCTGAGCTTGTGCCGGACTTATCTGTATCTGTGCTGTTATTGGTATCAACTACTTCTTTGAACTGGTCTTTATCATTCATATATCAACTTCTTCATCGGTCTCGTTGTCAGGTGTGACAACTACATGATCAAGGTGCCAGATATCATCCACATACTGCTGTATAGTCCTGTCTGAGGAGAACTTTCCGCAGCAGGCTGTATTTGTCATTGCCATCCGCGTCCATTTCTGCTCGTCCTGATAGGCTTGTGAAATAGCATTCATAGCCTCGGTATATGATCTGAAATCCTTCAGGTTGAAGTACGTATCGGCGTACTGGGTATCGTTGGTATTCAGAAGAGAATTATAGATCGGTCTGAAAAGCTCTGTATCATCAGGGCTGTAAAAGCCGCTTACCAGCTGCATCAGAACCTTCCTTATATCCTGATCAGAGTTGAAGATATCCATAGGATTGTAGTCTCTCTTCTGCTCATGCTCTATTACCTCATCGGCGCTCATCCCGAAGATAAAGGCATTCTCCCTGCCCATCTCCTCGACCATCTCCACCGTTGCTCCATCCATGGTACCGACGGTCACAGCTCCGTTAAGCATGAATTTCATATTGGAGGTTCCGCTGGCCTCCTTGGAGGCTGTTGAGATCTGCTCGGATACATCTGCGGCAGCAAAGATCAGTTCGGCATTTGAAACCTTGTAATCCTCTATGAATACGACCTTTATCTTGCCTCCTATGCTCCTGTCATTATTTATGACAGCTGCCACATTATTTATAAGCTTGATGGTAAGCTTTGCTATCCTGTAGCCGGCGGCAGCCTTGGCTCCGAAGATATATGTCTTAGGATAATAAGGAATCTCCGGATGCTCCTTCAGCTGATTGTATTCATACATCACATGGAGTATGTTCAGAAGCTGTCTCTTGTACTCGTGCAGTCTCTTGACCTGGACGTCAAATATAGAATCCGGATTTACGTCTATTCCGTTGTGCTCCTTTATATACTTAGCCAGACGGACCTTGTTCTTGTACTTAATGGTACGAAACTCCTGGCAGGCCCTTTCGTCATTGACAAAGACAGAAAGCCTCTTCAACTGGGATAAGTCCCTTATCCAGCCATCGCCGATCTTGTCAGTTACCCATTCTGCAAGAAGCGGATTGCCATGGAGCAGGAATCTCCTCTGAGTGATACCGTTTGTCTTGTTGTTGAACTTCCACGGATACATCTCATAGAAATCCTTAAGTGTCTCCTTCTTCAGGATCTCAGTATGAAGCTTTGCGACACCGTTTACAGAGAAGGCTGCAGCAATAGCCAGATATGCCATCCTGACCTGTCCGTTATAGATTATGGCCATACGGTCGACCTTGCCCTGGTCTCCCGGATACTTTTCCTGAACCTGCAGGCAGAAACGACGGTTTATCTCTTCAACTATATTGTAGATACGAGGAAGAAGCCTTGCAAAGATCTCTATTGGCCATTTCTCAAGGGCCTCATTCATTATGGTATGGTTGGTATAGGCAACGCAGTGTGTCGTTATATCCCAGGCCTCATCCCAGCCAAGTCCCTCGACATCCATAAGAAGCCTCATAAGTTCAGCAACTGTAAGTGTAGGATGAGTATCATTCATCTGGAAGACTACCTTCTTAGGCAGATCATGGATATCATCATGATACTTCTTGAATCTCTGGATAGCTCTCTGAAGTGATGCAGATACAAAGAAGTACTGCTGCTTCAGTCTCAGCTCCTTTCCTGAGATATGGTTGTCGTTAGGATAGAGAACTTCCACAAGTGACCTGGCCAGATTCTCATCCTCGACTGCCTTCTGATAATCTCCCTTGTCAAATGACTCAAGAGAGAATACCTGCTTTGGGACGGCATCCCATATCATAAGGGAGTTTACGACATGATTATTGTATCCGACTATAGGCATGTCATATGGCACTGCAAGTACTGAATTGTAGTTCTCCTGTATGAAACGGATATTGCCGTCTGGAGTAGTCTCAGAGCGGACATAGCCTCCGAACTTTACCTCAAAAGTATATTCCTCTCTCTTGAGTTCGAAGGGATATCCGTCACGAAGCCAGTCATCAGGTACCTCCTTCTGATAGCCATTCTCGATCTTCTGACGGAACATACCATATCTGTATCTGATCCCGCATCCATAGGCAGGGTAGCCCAGAGTAGAAAGGGAATCAAGGAAGCAGGCCGCAAGTCTTCCCAGACCTCCGTTTCCAAGAGCTGGATCCGGCTCCTGATCCTCGACCGAGACTATGTCTACGCCCAGCTCATCGAGAGCCTTCTTGAACTCGTCGTAAACACACAGGTTTAACATGTTGTTCCCCAGTGCCCGGCCCATAAGGAACTCCATCGACATATAGTAGACAGTCTTCGGATCTTCCTTCTCCATGGCCTTCTGGGTTGCAAGCCAGTCGTCAATGATCTCATCCTTTACGACCAGAGAAACTGCCTGGAAAATCTCCTTCTCTGTAGCCTCTTTAAATTCTTTACGGTAAAGGTGCCTTACATTCTTCCTGATCTCGTCCTTTATTGTGTCCTTGTCCAGCTTCTCTAAATGGCTCATTTTGTCCTCCCTGCGTACATGACGCCTGCGTCTTATAGACCTAGTTTTTC
Source organism: Candidatus Weimeria sp. HCP3S3_B5 (assembly GCF_052064335.1). Lineage (NCBI taxonomy): Bacteria > Bacillati > Bacillota > Clostridia > Lachnospirales > Lachnospiraceae > Candidatus Weimeria > Candidatus Weimeria sp. HCP3S3_B5. The sequence goes on from NZ_JBQHVU010000009.1 coordinate 39,085, forward strand.
TTAACCGAAAGTGAAACCTTTTCTCCGTTGATATTCCATTCCTTCTGATAGCCTTCAGGTAATTCTCCTTCCGTAATAACAGTCGCCAGCGTCTCTTTTCCTATCGTTTCGCTGTACTTATTAAAGATGCCCTTTATCCTGTCATTTCCTGAATATCCCACAGTTATACGATCCATGACCTCGAAGCCGGCTTCCTTTCTCATAGTCTGGATCTTGGAGATAAGCTCTCTTACAAATCCTTCCTCTATGAGCTCCGGTGTGAGATTTGTGTCTAAAACCACGGTAACCTTACCATTGGTATTAGTCAGATATCCTTCCTCTGCCTGCTGGGAGATAAGAAGATCCTCCTTAGCAAGCTCGATCGAACTGTCGATCTGAGGGAATTTCAGAACACCGGTCTCGTCAAGCTCTGCCATTGCCTTATTGCCATCAAGGCCTGCAAGGGCTTCCTTTATCTGTCCCAGGAATCTGCCGTACTTAGGGCCTACGGTCTTTAGCTGAGGCTTGAAGGTATAGGTCGTAAGAGCTGACAGGTCGCTGGTAAACTCCGCCTTCTTGATATTCAGCTCGTCTGCGATTATATCGGTATAGAACTTATCCAGCTTCTCATCGGCCTTAATGAGCATTCCTGCAAGAGGCTGTCTGTTCTTTATGTTTCCGGCATTACGGCAGGCACGTCCTGCTACTACGATCTTTAGAAGCTCTCCCATCTTATCCTCGAGATCTGAATCGATAAGCGACTGGTCCACGCAAGGGAAGGAGCAGAGGTGGATCGACTCAGGAGCATTCATATCGACCTTTCTTACTATATTCTGGTAAATCTCCTCTGTCATGAACGGAATCATAGGAGCTGCTGCCTTTGCTATTGTGACAAGACATGTATAAAGGGTTTCGTAGGCGTTTACCTTATCCTGTTCCATTCCCTTTGCCCAGAATCTCTCACGGCTTCTCCTTACATACCAGTTGGAAAGCTCGTCTACAAAGGCATCAAGTGCTCTTGCTGCCTCAGGGATCTTGTAACTGCCAAGATCCTTATCAACCTCTCCTACTGTGGTATTGAGCCTCGAAAGGATCCATCTGTCCATTACTGTAAGGGTCTTCTTATCGAAGCTGTACTTAGTAGGATCGAAGCTGTCTATATTGGCATAGAGGACATAGAAGGCATATGTATTCCAGAGTGTCGAAAGGAACTTCTTCTGTCCGTCCTTTACTGCATCCTCATGGAACTTGTTCGGAAGCCACGGCGCCGAATTGATATAGAAATACCAGCGGATGGCATCCGCGCCGAACTGGTCTAATGCCTCGAATGGATCTACAGCATTTCCCTTGCTCTTCGACATCTTCTGGCCGTTCTTGTCCTGGACATGTCCTAAGACTATTACGTTCTTGTATGGAGCGCGATGGAAAAGGAGGGTCGACTCAGCCATCAGTGAATAGAACCAGCCTCTGGTCTGATCCACCGCTTCTGAGATAAACTCAGCCGGGAACTGCTCCTTGAATGTATCCTGATTCTCAAATGGATAATGATGCTGGGCGAAAGGCATGGCTCCTGAATCGAACCAGCAGTCAAGGACCTCAGGAATCCTGTGCATGGTTCCTCCGCACTCAGGGCACTTCATGGTAACCCTGTCTATATAAGGTCTGTGAAGCTCTGTTCTGGCATCCTCTGGATTGCCGCTCCTCTCAGCAAGCTCCTTCCTGCTGCCGATAGCATCCTGATGTCCGCACTTCTCGCACTCCCAGATATTCATAGGAGTTCCCCAGTACCTGTTTCTGGAAACGCCCCAGTCCTGCACGTTCTCGAGCCAGTTGCCAAATCTTCCCTCTCCGATTGAAGGCGGGATCCAGTTTACTGTCTTATTATTTGCGACAAGCTCGTCCTTGACCTCTGTCATCTTGATAAACCATGACTCTCTTGCGTAATATATAAGCGGAGTATCACATCTCCAGCAATGAGGATAGTCATGGGTGAACTTAGGCGCATCAAACAGAAGCCCTCTGTCCTCAAGATCCTTAAGGACCTTCGGATCTGCTTTCTTTACAAAAAGACCGCCAAACGGTGTATCGTCTGTCATATCGCCCTTATCATCGACGAACTGGATGAAAGGCAGATCATAATTGCGTCCTATCCTGCTATCGTCCTCACCAAAGGCGGGAGCAATATGGACTATTCCTGTACCGTCTGTCATTGTGACGTAGCTGTCTACTGTAACGAAATGAGCTCTCTTGTGCTGCTTTTTCGCACGATCTGCGGCACACTGATAGAGCGGCTCATATTCCCTGTTCTCAAGGTCGCTGCCCTTGTAGCTCTCAAGAATCTGATAGGCGCTCTTTTCGTCTGTTGCAAACCTTCCCAGTACCTTGTCAAGCAGTGCCTCTGCCATATAGTAGGTGTAGCCGTCTGCACACTTAACCTTCACATAGGTCTCGTCAGGATTCACACAGAGAGCGGTATTTGACGGAAGCGTCCATGGTGTCGTGGTCCAGGCAAGGAAGTAAGCATCCTCTCCGACTGCCTTGAAACGTACTATGGCTGAACGTTCCTTTACTGTCTTGTAGCCCTGGGCAACCTCCTGAGCAGAAAGAGGAGTACCGCATCGAGGGCAGTAAGGCACTACCTTGAAGCCCTTATAGAGAAGCCCCTTGTTCCAGATCTCCTTTAAGGCCCACCATTCGGATTCGATGAAATTATTATCATAGGTGATATATGGATGCTTCATATCTGCCCAGAAGCCTACCTGGTCAGAGAACTTCTCCCACATACCCTTGTATTTCCAGACACTCTCCTTACACTGCTTTACGAAAGGCTCGATACCATACTTCTCTATCTGATCCTTTCCATCTAGTCCGAGCTTTTTCTCTACCTCGAGCTCGACAGGAAGTCCGTGTGTATCCCAGCCGGCTTTTCTCGGTACATACTTACCCTTCATGGTCTGGTATCTTGGGATCATATCCTTTATGACCCTTGTAAGCACATGACCGATATGAGGCTTTCCATTAGCCGTCGGTGGTCCGTCATAAAAGGTATAGGTCTCTCCCTTGCCCCTGTTCTCCTCCTCTGACTTCTCGAAGATACTCTGATCACGCCAGAACTTCTCAACCTGATGCTCCCTTCCGACGAAATCCATATCTGTATTCACATTGTCATATAGTGTCTTCATGCCATAATCCTTTCTCATGGGCCAGATTTTCACGGTCCCAATTGATAATAATTCTATGTGCTTATCGGCCCTTTGTCAAGTATAAGGCTTTTCAGTCCTTGAGCTCGTTTATCGTAAAATGCAGCTCTCCCTCACTATCCACATCTATTGTAGCATAGGTCGGGATCCTTCCTGGCTGTCTGGGAAGTGATATGGAACCCGGATTTATTATTGTCATCCCGTCAGTCCTTATAAGCTCCGGTATGTGGGTATGGCCGAAAATAACAGTATCACATCCCTCCTTCATCGCTGCACAGATCAGATCATGGTCTGAATATTTCACATTGTACATATGTCCATGGGTAAGGAATATCTTATGCCTTCCAAGACTGGTGACCTGATAGATCGGAGCATCGCTTCCGAAATCGCAGTTTCCCCTGACATAGTAGAAGGGGACTCCGCACTCCGAGCGTATCTCATCCTCAAATCCGACTGCATCTCCCAGATGATAGATGATATCAGGCTGTGTCCTCATCACTGTCCTGTAAAGATTGCTCTGGATTCCATGAGAATCGCTTACCAGAAGAACTAAAGTATCTTTCACCTTTTGCCTCCGTTTTCGATCATTTCCTTAAGTCGCTCTCTCATAGCCCTCATGGCTTTCCCCCTGTGGGAGATGGCATTTTTCTCATCCGGTGAAAGCACCGCGCTCGAGCAGTCATATGGCTTTACAAAAAATATCGGATCATATCCGAAGCCGTTCTCTCCCTCTGCGTGATCTCCTATATATCCCTCCATCACGCCTCTTGTCGTAAAGTCCTCTCCATCCGGCATGACCACAGCCATGGCGCATACAAATCTCGCGCTACGCTTTTCCTCCGGCACTCCACAAAGCCTCTCTAATATCTTCTGGTTCTTTATCTGATAAGAGGTATCCTCTCCTAAGTATCTTGCGGAATAAATACCAGGCTCTCCATTAAGGGCATCGATACAAAGCCCCGAGTCATCGGCTATAACTATGGAATCAGGAGCAGCAGCATGAACAGCCCTTGCCTTTATCAGCGCATTTTCTTCAAATGTCTTTCCATCCTCTACTATATCCAGAAAGATGCCGGCCTCCTTCATCGATATGATCTCGGCACCGAGATCAGCAAGAATCTCATGGCATTCTCTGACCTTGTTCTTATTTCCAGTTGCAAAAATGATCTTGTTCATTGGTGTCCTTTCCTTTGGGGTGTGAGGGGGCGAGGTGCGAGGTGCGAGGGGCGAGGTGTGAGGTACGAGGTCCGAGGAATCAGGGCTTTCTTCTTTTCTCACAGCCTTCTGATCACCAGATGCGGTTAAGAAACTTTGAAATTCTTCCACATCCACCTTATGATCACCATAATCTTCTCCTTTAAGAACCTCTAACCTCTAACCTCTCACCTCTCACCTCTCACCTCTCACCTCTCACCTCTAACCTCTCACCTCTCACCTCTCACCTCTCACCTCTCACCTCTGACCTCTGACCTCTCACCTCTCACCTCTCACCTCTCACCTCTCACCTAAATACTCCTCCACTGCCCTAATCATCGACTCTGCTGCCTTCTTCTGGTAGCTCTGCGAGACCAGCTTCCTGTGTTCTGATGGATTCGTGATGAAGCCGAGCTCTGCAAGAGCTACCGGCCATTGAGCGGTCCTTATGAGGTAAAGCTCATCTCCTGCTATAGTCCCCTTGCTTTTCGCACCCAGATCCTTAAGCAGTCCCTTCTCTACGATCCCGGCAAACCTCTTTGACTCTCCGGTCTTATCACCGGCCCTGTAAAGTACGCTCGCTCCATTGATATAGGAAATCCTTCCTGAGGCTGTGGAATTGACATGCACCGACAGGAAGAGGTCAGGCTTTAGCGCTCTTGCGAAGGCACCTCTTTCCTTAAGGAAGACCTTCCTGTCGCTAAGCCTTGTATAAAAGAATCCGACCCGTCCGACTCCGCTCACATTCACAGCAGAGATCTGATCCGAATAATCCTTAAGCTCCCTGCATGCACTGATTCCTGTGATCTGCTTCATCTTCTTCACTACAGAAAGAGTAATATCCTTCTCAGCGTCTCCCCCTGCTGAGGCTCCCTGATCCCTTCCTCCATGTCCGGGATCTATGACGACTATCTTGTCGAAGTACTGCCTTGGGGATATGAAGTCGAAAAAAACTCTCTGACCATCAGATGTCTTTTTAAGAAAAAGAGGCTGACTAGTCACTATACTCACGGTTCCCCCGCTAGCTGAGATATTATAGGTCATGTCAGAAATATTCCTGCCGTTTCCGGTGACGGGGAAATCAGCAAAGTAGGAAGCATTTATGTCCGGTATATGTATGGTATAGACAGTAAAGGTCCCGCTCTCCTCTATCGTAAATTCTGATGCCCTGTGCCCCCTTGGAATATGGAGCTCAAGCTCGTGGAGTCTGTCATAGGCGGACAGCTTCTTCTGCTCCTTCCTTATATAGGATATAAGAGAGCCGCTGTTTTCGATGACCCTCCTGCGGGAAAGCTCAGGGCTCCCCTGGAACATATAGATGAGAAGAGCACCTCCTATAGCAATAGCTGCTGCAAGGACAGTGACAAGCCTTATTATCCTGCTATAGATCCCTGTCATTGAAATACCCCTTTGGCGGCTTCATGCCCGGATACTGATAAAAATATGTCTTCATCATCCCATTGTATATCTTCCTGTTCTTAGCTGGCTTTCCAAGATACTTAGGCGCATCCTCCCAGGCGCTTATCACATACATTGACCATCTGTCAAGGCCCCTGTATACAGTCGAGAGCCTGCTATATATATCAGGAAGCTCCTCTGTCTCTGAAAGTCTCTCACCATATGGAGGATTAGTAACGATAAAGCCAAATGGCCGGTCTGATGAGAATTCTGAAACATCTGCCGTCTTAAACCGTATCAGCTTCTCTACTCCGGCCCTTCTGGCATTCTCTCTTGCTACCGGTATCATGGTCCTGTCTATATCGCTGCCGTAGAGATATGCCCGCTCCGGCATATCAACAGCAGCCTTAAGCCATTTCCTTTCCTCCTTCCAGATATCTTTACTTATAAGATTCTCCCACTCCATAGAGACAAAATCCCTTCCAAGTCCCGGTGCCATATTGGCTGCCATCTGGGCCGCCTCGATAAGAAAGGTCCCGCTGCCGCAGAATGGATCAGCAAGTATCTTGCCCTCTCTCCATGGCGTCAGCATAAGAAGGGCTGAGGCAAGCGTCTCTGATATGGGAGCAGGTCCTGTCTTTTTCCTGTATCCTCTCTTATGGAGAGCCTCGCCTGAGCTGTCAAGCGTGACAGTCACAACATTCTTATACAGAAAAAGTCTTACCGGATATGAAGGACCAGTCTCAGGAAAACGCTCTATTCCGTAAACATCAGACATTCTCTTTACCATTGCCTTCTTCCCTACCCTCTGCAGGTCACTCGGCGAGAAAAGAGCGCTCTTAACTGTCGTGGCCTTTGTGATCCAGAAGCGCCCGTCAGACGGAATATATCTCTCCCATGGCAGTGCTTTCATCCCCTGAAAGAAACTTTCATAGTCTGTTGCCGTAAATCTGCCTACCACGACAAGGACCCTCTCCGCTGTACGCAGGCATAGATTTGAAAGGACTATCCCCTGATCATCCGCCTCGTAGCATACGTGGCCGTCCTCGACCATGGTTATTTCGTATCCCAGATCATAAATCTCTCTTTTAAGCACCGCCTCAAGTCCGAAATGGCACGGCGCCATCAATTCATACATAAAAGCATATCCCTTCATCATAAAAGGAGCCGTGGCGTATGGCCACAGCTCCTTGAATCCATTGTATCAGGGCGCGCATCACGCGAACTCGTCATAATTCTTACCGGCAACAGAATAGGCATAAGAGCTGCCGGAACTATCATATCCACCCGTCTCAAAGCCTGCTGCCAGATCATTATATCCTGCGCTGATATCCCTTTTATCCTGCAGCTGTCTGCTGCTTCTGGCTGCATCTGCATATCTTACAGGACCAGCCGGGTCAACAGCCTCTGAAGGATCGATACCTGAGATCCGCTCTGTATAAACGTCACTGACCTCGCTTCTGTCAGAAAGCCTGTAGGCATAATTCCTGGTGCCTGCAGCCGAAACTGCCGAAGCCGATATACCGCTTATTCTTCCAACTGAAAGGCTCATTCAATAATCCTCATAAATAATCCTGCGAACTCCGCCAACAGTAATCATTTTATAATAAAGCCCATCTGATTTCAAGCACTTTTTACTGGATCAGCGGAGGCGTGTCTACTCCGGCAAAGACCTCCTCGAGCATATAGATATATTCCTGATATGCCGGAAGATATGAAAGATTACTGAGTACATGAGCCACGCTTTTATAGTACCAGGCCTGCTGTGACTCATCCTTCATATTGAACTTGCCCCAGATCGATGATCCGCTTTGTCTGAAATCCCTCACTGTGGCCCTCAGATTGCTTACCTTGTCTGCAAGCATTATCATCTGGGATTCCACAGGCGCTTCCTTTACATGGAGGAGATTTTCTTCCTTCCTGATCTTCCAGGTCTCCTCCTTCGGAGAGCCCTCTCGCTTATTCTCTGATTCGCTAATGACAAGTCCTGCTATCCTGTCGCCGAACTCCCGTTTAAGCTCCTCTACGGTGCAGGCAGTATCCTCTATCACATCATGAAGAGCCGCGGCCGCTATGACAGACGGATCGTCAGTCATTTTTGAAACAAGCATCATGGTCTCGATCGGATGGACTATATATGGGACATTGTTGCCCTTACGGAATGCACCCCTGTGATAGCCTGCTGCAAACCTCACTGCCTTTTCAATAAGGAGCTGTCCCGATGAGCCATCCTCCTCTACATACTCAGGAAAATCCCCGGTAATTCCGGTCTCTATGAAATCATCTATCCTGGTCTTTTCCATTTCAGGAGTATTATAAAGCTCCTCATAATGGTCCTTCGGATCATCGAGATCAAAGTATCTGCAATAATTTCTCGGGAAAACGCCGCTGCAGAGCGGACAGTCCTTGCAGATCGAGAAATCCTGACTGAATACAGCATTAGCTCCCCTGCAGTAATAGTTCCCGTCATGATCTGTGATAGGGCGGTGGTCATACATCCTGTAGACTAAGATCTGGTTCTTTTCAAGTATCTGCTGCATCTGTCTCCTCCGGTCTTGATACAAGGCTCTTTAGTTTCTGGTCCTGCTGCCTGAATAGGGCAGGACCACATGTACAAGGGCTTCTGATACAGCCGCAACTATGACTGCAGCAAGTACTGCCTCGATCACGCCATTGAATCCTATTATACCAAGTATCACTCCAAGAAGGGCAGACTGTGGTACATCAGTCGCCCTTGCATAGGCATCATGATATAGTATATAGATAGAGGGCATTACCAGAAGCGTATTGGTAAGCGCTCCGGTAAGTCCTGCATAGGCATATCCAAGCGTTCCCCTGTCTTTTTTAAGAGAAAGTGCCATAAGCGCGGCAAAGATCACAGCTGCAATGACAAGCGACAGGAAGACTGAAGCAGGGACATTCTCAAGGCGTCTTGAAAAGAGCTGATAAAGTCCTGCGAAGGCCACAAGGCTTATAAGGGCGTCCATCACTCCTATCCCGGCCCTTGAGCTGGATTTTACTGTAAGCCTCTTTATCAGAATGAATACATAGTAAGGTAATACTCCTACAAGTATCCTTGGGACAAAGCAGATAAAGATGCTCTTAAAGACTCCTGACGGTCCGAACTGCGATGCGGCAATTACCGGTGAAAAAACAAATGCGCTGACCGTATCCGGAGTCAGCGTGCTTTTAAGAAAGCTCATAAGTCCGAAGACGAATCCAAGGAAGGACCCCTTCTTAGGTCCAAGAAAGATCGCTCCGAGTATGACTGGTATATGTACTATCGTCGCATTTATCACTCCAAGCGGGATGAATCCCAGAGGTGTGATCGTCATTATAACTATGATCGCTGTAAAAAGCGCTGTAAGCACAAGGCTTAAGGTCTCTTTTTTCGTGTTCATGAAAATAAAAGCCTTCCTTTCAGAATTATTCTACATTTTTTAGAATATGTTTGCAAGATAAATATTTAAAGCATTGTTGAGATGTTTTCTCCTTTTCCGAAGAATTTCACATATCCCTCCAGAGAGGATGCCTTAGTAAGCAGATGCCTGGCGCCGCGGTAAACATAGATCCTTGCCTGGCCCTTTCCGTTTTTCGCCTCCTGGATCATATTCTCTCCGGCAGAATTGCCATCCATTGCTATAAGTATCGAAGGGCGGCGCTCGAATATCTCGAAATTGACGCTCTTATAGATACCCTGTCCCTCAAATTCCGGAGAGACCCTGATCTTTACTCCTGATTCCTTAAGGGCATCTCTTTCCCCTACGGAAAGAAGAGAAGGTACAAAGGCATATATCTCAAAGGGATCCCTCTCCTGTCTGTTCAGATCCACAAGCAATCTCTCATAGCCCTTAAGTGTATGGCCTATCACAAAGAAATACTCTGACGGATCAAGGTCCCTTATCATTTCCTCAAGCTGGATCCTTCCATCCTCCGTAACCCTTGTGGTTCTCTTTTCTGTATTGAAGCTTCCACCGACTAATATGACAGGTGTGCGGTCCCATGGAAGCTCGTCTATACTGCTCCTTAGCTCGCTTGCCGCATCATAATGTCTGCTCCTGTTGATATAGAGTCCCTCAAGACGATTCCTTCCCATATGGGAAAGGATAACCTCCTCTATAGTATGGTTCCCTTTTAGCCGTTCAAAATTCCTGCTCTTTCTTCTGAAGCTTTCCTCGCTCTCCTTTATGATCCTTTCCTCTGTCTTCCTCATCATTGCTGCCTGATCATGATCAAGGCCTAAAAGACAGATAAGAGAAAGCTCCTCATCTCTTGGCGATGTGCCATATATAGCCGCTCCATCCGTTCCCTGGACACAGCTTATACCCTCCTTCAGATACTGCCTCAGCGGGTGGTTGGCAAGCGAGTTCAGATTATTGAGACGTACATTTGATGTGATCTGGAATTCGAGGACTACCCCCAGATCACGGATCATCTTCATCAGCCGCCTGCCCTTCTGTGAGGTAAAGGAATAGGTGTAGAGTCCATGTCCTATACGCATATGAGGCATGCTTACCCCGTCTGGCAGACAGTCCCTCACACATTCTATCGAATGGGCAATATTGTCCTTCTGACTGTCATTTTCTCCGGCATGTACCCTTATCACCATATCTGGATCAAGGGTAAGCAGCTTGTCGATCTCATAGAATACTGGCTTCAGGGAGATGATATCGTTTATCTCCTCTCCGACGAAATCAACACCGGCCACATAAGGGTCTAGTATGGTTCCCTTAAGCGCCGCTATATTCTGTGACAGATAATCATCCGGAGTCCGACGGTCCTTTACTATAGTAAGGGGTATCCTCCTGATTGCCGCAAGGAAACGGATCCTTACTCCCGTCTCCCTGTAGATATCAGGCATTACCTCATGGACCTCCTCAAGCATCTTTACTGATTCGTATTTCTTTACCAGGGTCGTATCGGAGATCTCAGCATAGGCTATTCCCTGAGAAGCGTATGTCCTGGCTATCCAGAGCAGGAGATCCTTAAAAAGGCTGTTGTCATGATACCTCTTATCTTCCCGGTCCTTAAGCATCTGAGCTAAATATCTGCTTATATCCCTGTCGCATACACTTAAGGCCCTGTCGACCGGGATTTTATCCTCTGCCTCCCTGCCTTTACAGAATACATATCTGTAGAGATATACCTTCTCAAGATTGGTAAAGACCGCCTGTCCATCCTTTAGTATAGAAAGAGAGGCCCGGATCCTTGCTATATTATCCTCTGCATGTTCCTGATTATTAAGGATCAGGTCGGCAAAATTGATGAAGGTATTGTCATTTATCTTCCGATCAAGATATTTGCCCGAAAGACCGCTGTCCACAAACTGCTTTTCTACTCTTGCTCTCCTTGCCGCAAGGATCTCCTCCTGATGCGGCGTAAGAGTAAGTCCGAGCTTTCTCACATAATAGAGCGGATATCTGAGCTGATGTACTATGCCTAAGGCTATCAGCACATCTCCTGACAGATTCGCGTTCATATGGGTATGCAGATCTGAACGGAACTTTATATCCCTTGGGATATAGTCCTTGAATATAGTTTTATCAAGATCCGTAGTATAATCCTTGGTCTGGCTCATAAGAGTCTTTGAGATCGCGGGTATTCCGGCCTTTATCTCTACCCTTCCGTCAGAGTAGATATTTGCAGCCTTTATCCCTCCCAGCCGAAAGACCCAGACCTCCCTGTTGTTTCCGTCTATATAGCAGGGAATCCGTCCCCTTATCACGAGAAGCGAGTCCTTATCCTCAGACAGGGGCGTTCCTGTAAGTCTCGACAGATTTCTGATAAGATTGCCGGTATGATGATTCGGAGTGGACAGACAGTAATAGAGCTCTCCGAGATCCCAGTAGAGATCTACCACTATATCCTTTTTATTATCCAGATAAAATTTAGTAAAAAAGGTCATTTATGCTCCCTTACTGTTAAAAGCCATGTCCCCCTCCCGATGAACCGCCGCCTCCTGACGAACCGCCTCCTGAGAAGCCTCCGCCACCGGATGATGAGCTTCTCCTTCTGCTTTTATGAACTATGGCATTAAGAAACACCGGATTTATCATTCCATTATATGAAACCGGACCGAATTCGCTTCTTCCTATATCAGCAGGAATGACAGGAGAGACCCTGCGGTTTTTTCTTGAAAGCAGGCATACTACAAACATTATAAAAAAGCCAAGAAAAAGTCCTAAAAGGACTGCGACTGCATAACGCATCGGGCGCAGGATAAAACCATTTTCAATGACCTTATCTGTCTGTGTGAAGGCCATCGAAAGGCATCTGTAATAATCACCGGCTGATGCATATCTGTATACATTGTCTGTGACATCCCTTGCGTCTCCGCTCGTAAACTCCCTCCGGCATTTTCCAAAGCCTCCTGTATAGAGCTGTCTGTCAGACATATTTATCAGAAAGGCAACTCCGTCGCTGTCCCCATATACATCGTGATAGCATAAATCCATCTCATCATGCATGCGGCCGCTCGAATAGAGATAGCTGTCCTCAGTCACTATCAAATAATTGCGACTGGACGAATATGCACCCAGCTGCCTGTAGAGCTTCTGCTCCTCTTCATCACTTAGAAGATCTGCCCTGTCATTTATAGTGACATTTGAACCTGCTGCCATAGCTGTCTCAGTTATTAGGGAAAGAAAAGAAATCCCTGATAAAACGACCAGGGCAGCCATGATGATAAGGGAATATCTCTTAATACCTCTCATTTAGTCCTCCTCCTGTCTTCTGAAACTGCGGCAGCGGACTGGTCGCAAGCCTGTTATAATCAGCTGTAAGTCTGTATGCTACTATTATAAGCACCAGCAGGTTTGCTATTATAAGGCCATAGAGGAATATATCCTGATGAGGTGCAAGAAAAATATCCGCAAGTGATATAGCAGCTCCTGCACCGGCAAAGAGGGTCGTTTTAGAAAAGCTTCCTGATGTCCTTGTGGCTATCACCACAAGAGCGACTACTATGCTTGCTATGCCGATCAGCTTGAAAAAGTTTCCCGAGAAAAGATTCCCAAAGAATCCGATCAGGCATAATCCCCCTACCACAAGTCCGGCTGCGTCCTTACCGGAAAAGACCTTAAAGGAGCCTTTATACTCAGCCCGCTTCTTTACTCCTGTATATCCGGCATCATCAGTATGGTTTTCCTTTCTATATATCCGCTCTGACTGGATGGCTGATATTATCATAAGGACCGATGAAAAGATTAGCGTCACGTAGGGAACTATACGCATATCTATGGTCCCGAATACTGCAAAGAGTAGGAGCAGGAGGATAGCACAGACAAAAGAGGTGATAAGCGAGGCCCTTACATATTTGCCGATATCGACAGGAAGGTCTGCATAGGTCACTCCTGTCTGACCATTCACCACGGTATAGGCCACCCTGTTATTCTTCCTTGTGGTGAGAAACCATAGAGGCAGATAGGCTCCTGTGCACTCCTTCTCCACTGTCAGATGATCTGCTACCCTCTGACAGGTCCCTTTAAAATCCCCGATAGAATAATCGTTATTCTCTTCAGCCATCTGATCCATCTTTTTTACTATTGTCTCACTGCATTTAGCCCTTGCCGAATCAACGTAGACTGATGGGTCGACAGTGGAATTTTCAGCATAGAAGCCTGCCATATAGTCAGGATTGAATTCTTCGAGCTTATCAATGAAAAAAGGGTCCAGCTTCTCGCTTACTGTATCATCAAGAGTCGCAGAGGCATCCACTCCCATGCTGATGCTGCAATCCAGATCTGTCTTCATATCTGCCAGATAATGATAATCATAGACAGCATCCGATGTATATTTCTCTACCGAAGCCACGACAGTCCCGCTTGCCTTGTAATGATAGATCCAGTAAGGTGTATAAAGTCCTACAAAAGATGAAAGGCCATCCGTGCCGGAAAGCTCATCAGGAAGAAATGGAACTCCCTTCACCATCCTCCTGTATCTGTCTATACAGTCCTCCTTGGACAGGGAAAAGGGGATTATGAGCTCCGGGTATCCCTTTTCTGAAAAAGCTTGTGCATTAGCGATCTCTGTTCCGCAGTAGGGACAGAATTCCATACCCTCAAGTGATGGAGCTGCTACCTCTCCCCCGCAGCTGGGGCAGGTCAGTATCTGACGGGTATAATCAAAGCTCTTTGGCTTATAGCCTTCTACATCAAAAAAGGATCCGCATGATCTGCATTTCATCTGCCCTCTGGTCGGATCATATACCAGCTGCCCGCCACATGACGGACATGGAAAAAGCTCTGCCATTTTCTCTCCTTTCCTTATAGATCAGAATACTGGCTTCTTTGTGCCACACTTAGGGCAGAAGTTGCCATTTGACCTGGTGCCGCACTTTGGACAGAACCACATATCCTCTCCTCCTGCCGTCTGGTCCTGGCCATCCTCTGCTGCCGAATCAGACGAAGCATCCTTATCAAAAAACTGATTTGCATTGATTCCACCGGCGGCATTTGCCATATTAAGTCCGGCAAATCCCATCATTGCTCCCTGTGAATTGCCTGCTGCGGTACGCATCGCCTCGGCCTGTGCCTGTACAAGTGCTGCTCCGGCCATTCCGCGGTTTTTATATACTGCCTGTCTCTGGATATCAGAGAGCATCTTCTGATCCTCCTCAGGGATAGTCGCAGAGATTATCTGGACCGAGGTGATGGTAAGTCCGTAATGGGACTCCCATGACTGATCCAGCTCTGCCTTCATCGCATCGCTTATAGCCCTTGTCTGTCCCGGAAGCGCCGACGGCCTTATCCCCATACCGCTTAGCTGGGCAAAGGCCGGCTGAAGCGCCTGGATAAACTCTGCTCTCAGCTGGTCATTTATCTGGTCGATAGTAAACTCATCTGAGATATTTCCGGCAATCGTGCTGTATAAGACCACAGGATCTGCCACCCTCATAGTATATGTACCGTTGCACCTTATCGCCGTATCCAGATCGAGGCCTATGTTAGGATCCACTATCCTGAACGGAACAGGCTGAGGCGTCCCGAACCTGCATCCGGTAAGCTCCTTCATATTCACATAGTATATCCTCTGCTGGACAGGGTTTAATCCTCCGAATGTAAATCTTTCCCAGCCCCTGCTTATCACATCAGAGATTGGTCCTGAAAACATAGACGGTGAGGTATCATCATCCCAGGTATATGCTCCCGGCTCTGCCGCAAGATCGACTATCTTCCCCTGACTTACCAGGATAGCGCATAATCCCTCATTTACTATGATCGCAGAGCCCTTTGAGATATCATCGACATCAGCCCTTCTGTTTGACGATCTGCCTGATACCATATGTGATGCTCTTCTGATGAGAACCTGTGACGGAAGGGAGTCACAGGTGTAGAACTCCTTCCACTGGTTAGCCAGCTCTCCTCCTACTGCTCCTGCAAATGCTCTTAAAAATCCCATTCATTTCCTCCTTTTTTCAAAAACAACAACTGAATCTGATTTTATCCTGTAAAAAGTCTCCTGTCAAATGGATCATGCCATCCTTGCGATGGAAGTCACTTTTTGCTATAGTAGAAACTATGAAAGTCATATTCGTAAAGCTGTTTGAATCATATTTCGATGTTTCAGTGCCCTCTGCCATGAGGCGACTCGGCTGGGAGGTCACAGAGGAGACCTTCTATACCCCAAAGGACTTTGTCCACGACTCTGCGCTGCAGCAGCTTGTCCATGACAGACTGGAGGGCTCTGAGGCAGACTTCGTCTTCACGGTGAATTTCTGGCCTCTCCTCTCCCCGGTATTTAAGGATCTGGGGCTTAGATATGTATCCTGGAGCTATGATGCGCCGCTTAGACTTACCGGTACCGACGAGATGGAAAATGACAATAATCTCATCTTTCTTTTCGACAGAGGCCAGGTAAGAGATTACAGAATGCAGGGGATCACAAGAGTCTTTCATCTGCCGCTTGGAGTGGATCCGCCTGTATTTGAGAAGGCTCTCCGGCAGAAAAGAAAGGCCACATACGGAGTCAGCTTTATAGGCCAGTTTTATGCCTCCCCCTATATGCCCATCCTTTCTGCCATGGATGATTATCTTAAGGGGCTTCTTCAGGGGATATGCGATGCCCAGAAGAATCTTATCGGATACTACATTCTTCCTGAGCTTATAACAGATGAGATAGCCGATAAGGTAAATGAAAGGCTCATATATATAAAGGAGCATCCAGATGATTTCCCTATAGACTGCTCCGAAACCGGAGCCGAGTTCGCCGGCAGGATAAGCAGGCAGAATCTGATATATACGATCGCGACAAGGATCACCTGCATAGACCGGCTGACTCTTGTCGCATCCGCCTCAAGGGTGACTCCTACACTCGTCTGCACCGACGACACAGACTCCCTGAAGAAGCTCATCCCTCATGCCGAGATCCATGGAAGAGTGGACTATTACACCCAGATGCCTGTCATCTTCCGTGACAGCGTGATATCCCTATGTCCATCCCTTCGCTGCATAAGCACAGGGATCCCGCTCAGGGCTCTTGACATAATGGCCTCCCATGGCCTTGTCATGCTTCCAGCCACAGAGGAGGCATATGAGTATTTCGAAAACGGAGCCGACAGCATTATCTATTCTTCCTATGAGGAGGCTTTTGACCTGATGAAGTTCTATCTGAGAAAGCAGGCAGATACCATTCCTATGAAAGAGAGAGCCTACAGGAAGGCAAAGAGTGAATTTTCAATGGAACACAGACTAAAGCAGATCGAGGAAAAGCTTGATGACTGAGAAACTATTTGACACAGATCCATATAATACCGATTTTATTGCAAGGGTCACAGAGGTAGCGGATGACTATATAATACTTGACAGGACTCTTTTCTTCCCTGAGGAGGGCGGTCAGACCTGTGACAGGGGAACCATTTCCTTTGACGGCCGTGATATAGCCCTTGATTCCGTCTCTGTTTCGGGTGATGATATCCTTCACCATATAAAGGGGGCCTCTCGTATATTCTCGACAGGAGATATGATAAAGGGGCACATTGACTGGGCTCACAGGTTTGACAATATGCAGAACCATACCGGGGAGCATATCTTCTCCGGTATCATCCATTCCAGAAAGGGCTATGACAACGTAGGCTTCTCTCTTACCGAGACCACCTGTCAGATGGACTACAACGGCCCTCTTACAGATCAGGAGATAAGTGAGGCTGAGCTTTATGCCAACCAGATTATCTGGCAGAACCTTCCTGTCGAATGCCGCTATCCTTCTGCTTGTGAGCTTAAGGATATGGACTACAGGAGCAAAAAGGAGCTTTCCGGTCCTATCCGTATAGTAACGATCCCTGGCGTTGACGTCTGCGCCTGCTGCGCCCCTCATGTAGGCTTCACCTCAGAGGTCGGGATCCTCAAAGTGATATCACATATGAACTATAAGGGCGGAAGCCGCCTCTATATAGCCTGCGGCAAAAGAGCCTACCTGGACTATACCAGATCATTTGATTCTCTGACAAGGATCGGCCACATGTTTTCGACCGGTCGAAGTGAGGCGGCCGGTGCTGTAGAAAGACTCTGTTCTAAGAACAGGCAGCTTAGCAGCCAGCTTAACGAGGCTCTTTCGGCCGAACTAAAAAGACAGATAAGCTCCTCCTCTGATAATGTGATATTTACCTCTGTCACCGACAGAAACATACTGACCGACGCATTCAATCTGCTGAAGGAGTCACGCAGCGGAGCCTGCTATATCTTCTCCAGAAAGTCAGACAATGAATATTCATTCCTTGCCGGCGGGACTGACATAGACGCAAGGACACTCCTTCCTCCTCTTAAGGCTATAGGCGCAAGAGGAGGTGGAAAGGCTCTTATGATCCAGGGATCCGTATGCAAAGACGCTGAGGCGATCAGGGCCGCAGTCAGTCGCTAGAAGCTGATATATCAGCTATTATCTGATCCTTCATCCTCTTATCAAGCTCCTCTGCCTCCTCCATCGATCCTCCGCAGGCATAGAAATAAAACTTTATCTTAGGCTCCGTGCCGCTTGGCCTTATGGCAAGCCAGGAGCCATTAGAAAGAAAGATCCGAAGACAGTTCTGCGGAGGGATATCCTGATAGCCGTCCATATAGTCGATAATCTTACTTACCCTAAGACCTGCCAGCTGCTCTGGCAGATGCTCTCTTGTATATCTCATCATACGGTCTATCTTTTCTTTTCCCTCCAGGCCCTTTTCTATTATACTGACCTGGTCCTCTGCGAAATATCCATATCTTGAATAGATTTCCATCAGTACATCCCAGAGACTTTTTCCTCTTTTCCTGTAATAGGCAGCTGCCTCAGCTAGAAGCATACCAGCAGAAATACCGTCCTTGTCCCTTATATCCTCACAGGCTGCATAGCCGACTGATTCCTCATAGCCGAACAGATATGTATATCCATGCTCCTTAAGATATGGGATCTTTCCGCATATATTCTTGAAACCCGTAAGCGTCTCAAAGGTCCTGACACCATATGCTTCTGCTATCCGCTCAGAAAGAGTCGAGGTCACTATGGACTTTACTATAGCCCCCTTCTCTGGCAGCAAGCCTGCTGTCTTCCTGCCCTCAAGTATATAGTTTACAAGCAGATATCCAGTCTGGTTTCCGTTTAGTGGCAGATATTCTCCATCAGCCTTTCTTATCTCAGCTGCAAAACGGTCAGAATCGGGATCCGTTGCCATCAGAAGATCTGCTCCCATTTCCTTTCCATATCTCTCGCTCAATGCGAAGGCCCTGCTTTCTTCAGGATTAGGATATCCGACTGTAGTAAAATCCGGGTCCGGATTCCTTTGCTCCTCTACCACCTGCCAGTTACTGAAGCCACGTTCCATAAGCATCCTGCAGAAGGGAATGCTTCCGGCTCCGTTCAATGGCGTATAAACGATTGGGATCGATAGATCTATATCATCCCCCTTATGGATCGAAAGTGACAGCACCTTGTCAAGATAGGCCCTGTCATATTCCTCTCCTAATACAGTGATAAGCGACTGATCATATGGCATGCCTTCTGTCGTCTCCCATGGATCCACCCTTTCTATAAAGGAGGTCATAAGAGCTGCCATCTCCTCTGACACCTGACATCCATCCTCCCAGTAGGCCTTATAGCCATTATATTCCTTTGGATTATGAGAGGCTGTGATATTGATCCCTGATACTGCTCCCAAATACCTTATCATAAAGGCAAGCTCCGGCGTAGGTCTAAGATCCGGAAAGCAGTATACCCTTATGCCCTTTGAGGCGAATATTCTGGCCGTAAGCTCTGAAAACTCTCTGGAATGATGTCTGGGGTCATGGGCTATGACTACTCCCCTTCTCATTGCCTCCTCTCCTCTTGATCTGATAAGATCTGCGATCCCGCAGCTGGCCCGTCCGACTGTGATCCTGTTCATCATATTGCTTCCGGCGCCCATCCTGCCCCTCAGTCCGGCAGTGCCAAAGCTTAAGTCCTGGCAAAACCTCTCCCTTATCTCCTTATCACAATCCTCAATCGAGGCAAGCTCTTTTCTAAGCGGATCGTCCTCCTTGAGGTGTCTGATCCAGTCATTATATTTTTCTCTGTAATCCATCTTGGTTTCTCCTGTTCTATTAGGGATTAGGAGTTAGGGACGTCATCAGATACCTCCAATCCTCCCTCGCACCTCACACCTCGCACCTCACACCTCTGACCTCACACCTCTCATCTCACACCTCTCACCTCTCACCTCGCACCTCTGACCCTCATCCTGTGCGTTACTCTCTTCTCCTCCGGTGGAAGCTCCATATAATCCTCCCCGTACTTGCCTCTCAGATACTCCTCATATGAGCCAGGAATATAGAAGCTGGTGTCCTCAAAGGCATGCAGCTCAAGTGATCTGGTTCTTTCCCCGTCGCATCTTTCTCCCATCCCGCCTGTCACACAGGTAATCGAGCCAACATATTTTGCGCTGTCATAATCCGCAAATGACGAGGCATATCTGCAGAAGTCAGATACTATCCTTTTGTTGCCGCGAAGCCTTTCAAAAAGCACGACAGGGGTCTTTAGTATACTTTTGGCAGGTGTCGTCCCGTGAAAGCACCTGGATCTCGAATACATTATATCGAAAAGATACCTCTTTCCCCTTGCTACAACCCTCTGGCATTCCTGATCCGAATCCGGCCATCCATCCTGAGGAAATATATCGAGAAAGAGATGCAGTATCTGATATTTCTCTGCAATATATTCCGATGTATCTCTTTCAAGCTCTGTATCCATATCCACAAGCTCGGCGAACGGTATGGACAGAGTCCCCCTATCTCCCGAAAGCAGACACAGCCCCTCTCCTATCGGTTCCTTCTCTGCAAGCAAAAGAAGCCTCTGGTAATCAGGGCGCGGCATGCCTATATCCACATCGTCATCCCAGGGTATGAATCCATTATGCCTTATGGCTCCTAAAAGCGTGCCTCCGACCAGATAGTATCTGAGCCCATGGGCATCACAATAGGAGGCAAAGATCTTCATCATTGACAAAAGCCTTCCCTGTATCTCTTTTTGGGAAAGCAGCCTTTTTTCCTTATTATTCATATAGTCATGATACCACATAAGGGTCCTTTATTCCATTATGGCAGAAAAAATTCTGTTGATATTTACCAAAAATAAATTTATAATAAACTCGTACCGTTGGAAATTTTGTGAGGACACTATGGGAATAAAGTATAAGATTAACGAGCTCAGACCAGATATGATCCTTGACAAGGATGTCGTGACTTTCCAGGGACAGACTCTGGCAAAGGCCGGAGAAAAGCTTACAAGAGGGCTTATAGCAAGGATCAGCTTCTATTCCATAAACGACGTAGAGATCCGCCCTGAGGAAGAGATAAAGGAGGAAAGGAAGGAGCCTGTCGAAAAGGCAAGGCCCAGATCCTCTGACAATATCACTATCCCTTATTCCCAGAGGATTAAAGGCACCAGTGTCTACCAGACCTTCCAGATGGATTATTCGCGTAATCTCTCTATGATGAGAGGGATATTTTACCGGATAAAGAGCCAGGAGACTCCCGAGGTCAATTTCCGCTCCATCCTTACGGAAATCGCTGCCCTTTTTTCTGAAAAGACTGTGCTCGATCTTTTTGATATCTTACAGACCATGCATTCTCTTGACGACGCCATCTATGTGCATAATCTAAATGTAGCTCTGATCTCACGTGGGATCGGCAGATGGATGAAGCTTGAGCCGGACACGCTAAATATCCTTACTCTGGCCGGATATTTTCATGATATAGGCAAGGTCATGATACCTTCTGAGATCATCAATAAGAATGGCAAGCTAACAGATGAGGAGTTTGCGCTTATGAAGACCCACCCAGACTGCGGCAGGAAGCTATTATCAAAGATAGAAGGCATAGATCCCCGTATAGTCGCTGCCGCCTACAGGCATCATGAGAGAAATGACGGTTCCGGTTATCCTGAGGGTATTTCCGGTGATGATATAGATCCTGTATCGGCTGTAGTTGCAATTGCCGATGTCTATGACGCGATGACGACTGCAAGAGCCTACAGAGCTCCTCTCTGCGCCTTTCAGGTCATAGCCTCCTTCGAGGATGACGGACTTCAGAAATATTCTCCCAAGGTAGTGATGACCTTTCTCCAGAGGCTTGCAGGTGCATATCAGAATGCCCGTGTGATCCTAAGCGACGGCCGCAGATGCAGGGTCGTCTATATTCACCATCATCAGAACTGCATGAGCAGACCTATTGTCCAGTTCGACGATGATTCAATCACTGATCTTATGACTGCTCCCAAGGATCTCTTTATCAAGACGATCATTTAGGGCCCTCTCAAGGCAGATGACCCTGCTGTCCCAGGTATGATGCCTTGATGCTTTTCTCATCCCTTTATATGCCCTCATCAGGGTCCTTTCTTTATCCGACAGAAGAGCTGCAAGTCTCGATGGGATATCCCTTATCCCTTCTTCTGTCGGATAAAATATTTCAATATCATTTCCATCATCGAATTCTTCATCTATATAATCACTCCCCTCTGTAAAGCAAAGGCTACCGCCAAGAAGAATTCCAGCTGTTCTTTCAGTAAACCCGGCCTTGTGACCGGTCATCATGCCGATCGACACCAGGGACTTAAGATAGACCTTTTGTGTATCCTGATATCCTACTCCCGGATGAATATGCAGGTTTGGATAATCCTTAAATTTATTGAAGCTTTGATCGAATACATGAAGCTCTATACCCGCATCCAGGATCTCCTTTATCACCTTAGTCCTTAAATGCATGGAAAGGTCCTTTCCGAGAAAAGCCCAGGACCTTAGGAAATCAGAAAAGTCAGCATCATAAAAGGCTTCCTTCTGTCCGAAATACCTTTCCATAGCTCCATCCTCTGACAAGAGCTCCATCAGCACCATATCCTGAGGCTTTTTTATTTCCCTTTGCATCCTGTCCACATACAAAAGTGCAAGAGGATACAGAGCCGGCTGCCGCTCCCTTATCAGATCAAGATCAGCCTCCAGTCTGTCATCTATCGTCCCAAGAAATGACAGAGGATATTCCACATACTTTATCTTTTCTCTTCTATATTCTTCAAAGGAAAGATCGCAGAGACGGCTCTTTGTCCCGGCCGGCGGAAAAAAGACCGCCCTATGTCCCAGACGTCCGTTGATGAATTCAGCATAATATCTGTCAAGACACAAAAAGCAGGTCCGCTCCGGCATAGCAGCAAGCTCCCTGGCATACCAGCATGGGTGATCAAAGACCATATCATATATGTCAGCATCTGTCTGATCAAAGATAAAGCTTCCGTCAGACAGTCTAAGGCAAAAGGACATATTCTGAAAGCCTATTATGCCCCTGTAGCGTTTCCCGATAAGAAGATCTGCAGCAGCTGTCCGGCCCGAATAGACTACCCTGTAGCCAGCTCTTTTAAGGGCATCCCCAAGCTGATGGGCAAAGGCATAAAGCGCCCCGAAGCAGGTATCATCTGGCTCCAGAATCAGATAAGGACTTACCCGCATAAGAAAGCTCCTGTACTCCTCCCCCTGACAGGATAGCATCTGCTTCAGAATAGGCAGCCTTTTTTCTATATCATCTCCTATCACCTCAAGCATCAGGGAATCGAAGCACTGGCTTGAAACAAGCTCATCCCTTAGCCACGAAAGCAGAAAACAGGAAGCTCTTACGACAAAATAAGCTCTGTCTCTCTGGAATCTGCTGTCAGCTGTCAATGCCAGAAGTCCTGCAGCCTTTTCTTCTGGAAGTTCTGCCCTGCAGAATAATTCATTTAGATCTGTATTTTTATCCATAGGCTGATTATATCCCAATCACCACTCCTGCCGCAACAGTTGAAATAATCCCGATTCTATGGTAGCTTTTAGCTATGACACAGATTACCGAAAAAGACATTATAGCGATAAAAAAAAGAACGGAGCTTCTGCAAAGGCTTTTTGACCTGCTACTCTCTGATCTGCTGACTCTTTACAGAAACGGAAATCAACTCGAGCTGAATCCAGGTGAAAAGCAATGCGAGCTGCCCGGTCCCATTCCTGTATGGTTTATATGGTGGCAGGGGCCCAAGAGAATGCCGCCTCTTGTCAGAGCCTGTCTTTCTTCTCTAAAAAGGGCTCTGCCGGAGGATATAACTTCCCTCCACCTTATCACATCTCGGAATATAGGAGGCTATGTCACTCTTCCTTCCTGGATCAAAGAAAAGGCCTCCGCCGGGCAAATAGATCCTACCCATCTGTCAGATATAGTAAGGATGAGCCTGCTTGACAACTACGGAGGGCTCTATACTGACGCGACCTTTTATTTCACAGAGGCAATTAACAGGCCCTTCCTTACTGACCGCGACTTTTTCACTCTGTGCGACAGAAAAAAGGACTGGTATGATCTGGTTCGTGGCAGATGGAGCTGTAATTTCTTCTACAAAAGAACAGACCCCTACGGAGGATCATCTGATCATACAAGGACCTTCTTTCATTTCATAAAAAATGCCCTCTACCTCTACTGGGCAAAAGAGGATAAGCTGCAGGACTACTATATATTCGACTATATGATAGACTCCGCCTACAGAAACCTCCCCGGGGTCAGGGAAATATTCGACAGTCTGCCCGATACCAACCCAAAGGTCGCAGATATGGTCTTTGCATTAAATGACAGCTATAGTCAGAAGCGCCTTCTGGAATTCACCGCCGATACCAGGATATTCAAGCTGTCTAATAAGATCCCTCTGATGGAAACTACAGCTGATGGCAAGCCAACCCTTTATAGCTGGCTTATAAACCGCCAGTAAAAAACAGGCTCCATACGGAGCCTGTTTTAGTTTGTACTGTCTAGGAACTGGGCATCGTAGCCAGATCCGTTCATTGACCTGTAGTAGGATGATACCGCATTCTGACTTCGGCGGATCTTCTGAGCCTGCTGCCTTACCCCTGCAAACTTCTGCTGGGCAAGAAGATAATTTTCCTTTTCCTGCCTCTCGATCTGTGATGTAAGATCAGTGATCTGTCTGACAAGATCCTTCATCATCCTGATCTCGTCCCTGTACTTATCCTTCTGAGTCGAAAGAAGCGGCTTTACCTTCTCAAAGATAGACGCAAATCCATTATCAAGCGTCGATATATCCGTTATCCATTTATCCTTATTGTCAATAGTAGCCTGAAAATCATCTGGATCAGCGGCCGGGTCTGACAGCACTCTGTTCTGTATCTGGTTTTCTCTTTCAATAAGAGTCAGAAGCTCGACCTTCTTCTCCAGTGACTCCCTAAGGATCCTGACATATGAAGCCTCATCCATAATGGTCAGCTCACTTTCTGTCCGTTCTTTGTAACCCTCATGACTTCCTTCCAGGTCTCACGCATCTGCTCGATCGCATCCTTTGCCTGCTGCAGGATCTCATTGTCCTTCCTGACATTGGCCCAGAGAAGTCTGTCTCTTATATACTTGTATACATTGTCGAAATCCTCCGCCACAGCATACTTCCTGTTCAGAGTACCCTGAAGCTCCTCTATAATATTGGAAGCCTTCTGGATGTTGGTATTGGCCTTCTCTATCTCCTTCTTTTCGATCGCATCATGAGCAATGTTTACAAACTTGATCGCCCCATCATAAAGCATGAGCACAAGCTCGGCCGGCGATGCTGTCATTACCTGACTGTTTCTGTACTGCGCATATGGATTCTTCTGCATATCAATTCCCTCGTCTGTATCCTTTGTCTGTATTTCCTGTTAGTTTCATCAGCTGCTTAAGGAGCTTGTAAGAGAGCTTGTAGAGCTCTGAAGCTGCTGGAGTGTCGTCTCCATCTTTGAGAACTTCTTGTAGTAGGAATCCTCAAGAGTAGAAAGCCTGTCCTCCCATTCCTTTATAAGCTTGTTGTAGCTTGAATACTCACTTGCCATCTCCTTGTCATTATAGACGGTGTATGCAGTCTTAAGAGATGTTCTCTTCATCTTCTTGTCAAGATTCGTATAGAGCTTGTTGGTCAGCTGCTGCATGAAGGAGATCACTGAATCCGGATCCTCATTTATGGCTGCCATAAGCTTGTCAGCGTTGGAGGAAGAAGATTCGTCATCCTCGTCACCGTCTATATGGTACTCATACTGCCTGTTGGTCGCTGCATTCAGAATACCCTTTGTCTTGATGCCGAACGTAGAAAGGCTTATCTTCTTGCCATCTATTGTAAAGGAGCCAAGCATGGAGTTGGTGATCGATGTCATTATGCTGTTAAGAGTCGAATCATTTCTCAGGAGTCCGGCCTTGGCCTTTTTCTCCCATTTCTCGACCTGGGTATCGCTCATCTCTGATTTCTGGTCCTCTGTCAGAGGATCATAGCCCTTTGAGCTCTCAGCATTGAATGCATCTGTGAGCTCGTTTATGGCATCGTTATATACAGAGAAGAAGTTCTTGATCTTGTCATAGATCCCCTGAGTATCGACCTGGTTGGAAATACTTATGCTGTCTCCATCCTCATTTTCCTTACCGCCTGATTCTGCATTGGCAGTAACGCCAGATACTGTGATAGTAAGACCGTTTACAGTGAAATTATTGGAATCCTGCCTATATTCCTGACCATTCAGATAGATCTTAGCATCGGTACCGTTTTTCTTTATCGAAAGAGAGCCGGACTGTGAGCTGTCAATGGCCTTATTGGTCTCATACTGATTATTGAAGGCTGTCCTTGCTGTCTGGGCCAGTTCTGCAACTGCAGACTTATATGCAGCAGCATCACTGGTTTTCTTTGCAGCAAAGGATGCTACAAGAGAGCTGTCTGATACAGTCTGATCAGCGGCCGCCTTTTCATTCTTCCAGTATGCTGATGCCTGATTAAGCTTCGTTATCGCAGCTGTCACATCATCAGCACTATATGAAGAGGCCTTATATGATGAGGAACTGCCCTTTACAAGAGCGATCACATCCTGTCTGCTCTGAACTGCCTGAGCCGAAGCAGAGCCGGAAGCAGAGTCAGGTGTGGTAGATGTCGTAACATCCGTGCTCTCAAACTTATCTATAGACCTTTTGCTGCTTACAAGCGATGAAAGTGCCTCTGTGATGGCCTTCTTCTGGTCGTCGCTAAGCTTGTCGCCTGCAACTGACGGATACAGGGCCTTAGCAATCGTATCGTATGCTGATGAAGAAGCAAGCTTGTCATTGAAGGTCTTTATCGTATCCTTTGCGATAGTCTTTGAAGAATCATTGGTCTCCTTCCAGCTGCCGTCGGAATCCTTCTCGACCTCCACCAGATCTCCATTGTCATTCTTTTTATAATTCGTAGTCCCGCCATCGGCTGAATAGATGCCATTGGCGCTGTCTGTAAGCTTATACTCTGTATTTCCGACAAAAAGGCTGTCGCTTCCCATCTTAGACAGATCCGACACAGCAGAATCAAGCGTATCAAGGCCTGTCCCTGATGCATACTTGGCCAGATCCTCATTATAGCTCCTGAAGGTAAAGACATAGGCCAGATCATCACTGATCTTTGAGATATCAGTGCTGTACATGCCGCTGTTTGTCATGGCGGTGTTGTACTTGTCTGCCATAGCATCTATATTCTTCTTCAGAGCCTCAAGCACTGCACTGTCTGTAGTCGTACCGCTTGTAAGGGCAAGTCCTGCCTGATCAGAATATGAAATATCTGATCCCAGAAGGGAACTATAGGTATTATATGCCTTTGTCGATTTAGAGCCTGAAAGAAGGCCCAGGCTCTGCAGTACCTTGACACCGTTAGAATCTCCCTCTATAGAGAAATCATTTGCCGCTCCGCTCTTCTTTGCAGCTACAAAGATCCTGTGAGAGGCTGAATCAAAATTCGCATTCAATCCATTGGACTGTAGACTGTTTACAAAGCTATCAACAGTCGTCCTACTGTCCACCGCAAAGCTCTTGCCATTTACTGTGATAGTCGCAGAGCTTCCATCTGTATATCCCAGATCTGCAAGGGTCGATGAGCCGCTTATATTATCAGCCAGCTTCCCACCTGTCATCGAGGCAGCTGTCGCGATACTTGCTATTCGAAGAGTCTGGGTGCCTGTGAAGGCCTTTCCGTTCGATGTAACCGTAGCCTTTGTCGTGTCAGACGAGCTGGCCTTCTGCAGCTTCCAGTTGGCAGAAAAACGCATGGAATCAAGCGAGGTATAGAGGCTGTAGACCTTTTTATTGATATTCTTCCAGGCATCCTGCTTCCAGGATATCTTGGTCTGCTGCTGCTTGTATTTGTCAACCTTTGACTTGTAGCCGGACGTGAGAGCCGTAACTATAGACTCTGTATCCAGACCTGAGGTCATTCCTGTCATTCTTATAGGGCTTGACATATATATCCTCCTGTCACTTCTTTTCGTCAACCATGATTCCGGCTAATTCCCATACCTTTGCTATCATATCAAGAGTCTCCTCTGGCGGATACTCCCTCAGCACCTTTCTCGTCTCCTTGTCTACGATCTTTATCGTGACACGGTTAGTCTTGTCATGTATGCCAAAAACAGCTTCTGTACCGTTAGCCTTCTTATTTATCTCAGATACTGCCTTCCTTATCTGCTCATTATGCTTCTCATCAAGCTTCTTATCTAGTGTGGAAGCATTCTCAGATGCCTTCCCCAGAGCCTGCTCCGCATCAACGGCAGTGACATCCGTCCTTGCTGAAGGTTCTGCTGTATCATCTGAGACGGCCTTATCCGTCCAAGGTGTAGTATTAACATTCTGTGTGACTGTCCCTGCATCAGCGAAACTTCCCTGGTTCGCATATCCTGCAGAGCTAACTGAAATACCCATAAATAGTCACCTCCGTGTGTCCTTATATATGGTTTGTGCCAAAAAGCTTCCTACTGCTTTACTTTTTATATCGGTCCCAATGCAAAAAAATACAAGCCGCCCCATGGCGCGGATTGTATTTTTTTAGATACATTATAAAAGATCCTTGAGTCCGTCCATTGATTGTGACTGCATGGCTTCTTTATTTTCCTTCTGGATCTGCTCAAAAATCTCCTTACGGTATACAGGGACATTCTTGGGAGCCTGTATACCCAGCTTTACATGGTCTCCCTTTACTTCCATTATCGTGATCTCTATATTTCCATTTATGATGATTGACTCATCCTTTTTTCTTGTAAGCGCAAGCATCTCTCACTCCTCCTTTCCGGCCTTTCGGCTTTTAAGGATTTCGTAGACCGGCTCCTTTACCGAGACATCATCCTCTACCATCAGCTGGACTCCCTTAAGAGTATCGGTATTTATCACAAACGGGCCCTTAAGGTTAACAGTCATCTTTGTTATGTCCTTAGGCACTGTGATAGTCACCAGCACATATGTACTGTCCGGTGTGAGTTCGCCAATGCCGGAAAGCAGATCGTCATTTATGGTAGGGTTGTAGTCCACGAAAATGTCATTTGGCATGACGACCGGCATTGCAAACTGCGGCTCATCCATAGACTGCAGATACATAAGAGCCCTGCTCTTCTCCTTATCGCCGCTGTCATATATCAGAGTAAACCTCTTCAGATCCGGAAAGCCTATTATACCATCCGGAAATTCTATTATCTTATCATCAGCGATATCTATGGTGCCGAATAATCTTGTATCAACCTTCATTTATTTTCCTCCTCAGATATAGTTAAGAAGTGACTGCTGGCCCAGCTTTCCCGCAGCGATAAGAGATGACTGATAGGCCGTATATGACTGGGTATAGTTTATCATTATCTCTGATATATCCAGATTGTCATTCTTGCTCTGCAGATCCTTTACGGTCTGATCCTGATCATCCATCCTTGACTTGGTAAGGGACAGCTCATCGCCCTTGCAGCCAAGCTTTGTGACTGCACTGTCGGCCTTGTCCAGATACTTGTCTACATTTCCATGGACAGTATCTAAGAGCTTGCCCATATTGTCATTATAAAAATCGTACTCCCTCTGGGCAGCCGAAAGCCAGCTGTTAAGCTTTTTCTGAGTATCAGGATCCTGATAGGCTGAGTCCGAAAGCATATTCTTAAGCTTTGATACCTTGTCTGCTGCATTCTGTGTATTAGTGATAGCCTGAGTCAGATCATTGATATCCTGCAGGATACCTGAATCGAAGCAGTCCTGAGCCTGTATATTGACTGCCAGCTCCTGATTTACCGCTACAGTATAATTGATATCGTATCTGATGTCGCTTCTCCTGTACACCTGTCTGTTGGCCAGATCAGTATTGTCCACGCAGTCATAGTAATACTCCGGCTTCAGCTCACCTGCCATGAAACCGTTCTTGTCATAATTGACACTGACTGTTGCCTTCTTTGATGCCATGTCGCCTGCTGCATTTTTCCCGAAGACAAGATCGCCTGTATTCTTAATCAGGACTACTGCCTCATCTGGGACGTACTTCGTCTTCTTAAGATCATCGGGTGTTGCATTCTTACTCGACCAGTCAGCCCAGTCATCCTCATTGGCAAATACGAGTACCTGCTTTGGTTCGAACTCAGTCGGCGTTGTCTGATTTTTTCCGGTCTTATCCACTGCAGTGATATTATCAGCCGTTGCTGGCTTATCAACATACGAATAATTCACATATGTGGTCTTGCCATCATCTGAATATACAGGCCTCTTGACTGAACCGTCGTATCCATTTTTACCATAGCCACTCTCTTCAGTCTTGTTATAGCTTACAAGTGGCGGAACCTTGGTCTTGTCAATATCATTATCATTGTAAAAATTTACCTGATTGCTGACTGTAATACCATCATTTGTCGTATAAGAAAAGGTCACGCTATCCACATTCGTGATGTCATCATAGTTCAGACGCAGTCTCTTGTACTCTGACTCCTGAATATTCAGGTCATCATTCTGAAGTCCTGTCTTGCCGTAGTTATTGACCTCTTCAGGATTTGCCGGTGCTGTCACCTTATTATTATAATACCTGAAATTCGTCAGGTCATCATACGACAGCTCCTGCGTAATATTGTACTTTGAGTTCACATCATCTGATGTAAAGCATAGATTCTTGTCTGTCCTGTAGCCAGTGAAGACAGTACGTCCGGCACAGTCAGCATTTCCCTCGGAAAATATGGCCTGCTGCAGCTGCTTTATCTCCTGAAGTATTGACTTCCTGTCGTTTTCGTTGTTGATATCATTTGCCCCCTGATTGGTAAGCTCCTTAAGTCTTGTCATACAGCTTACTGTATTATTGAGGGCTGACTCAGTGATATCCATCCAGGATTCAGCGTCTGTTATATTCTTATTCAGATACTGATCGATCTTCGACAGCTGGGTCTGGAAACGGAGAGATCTTACTGCTACAACAGGATCATCTGATGGACGCTGTATCTTCTTCTGAGTGGTCATCTGATTGTCGCCTGCGTCTACTGCGAGCTTATTGCCATTGATATTGACACGGGCGTTATTCATTATCATATTGTTAGTGATTCTCATAGACTTATACTCCTGTATTAAGGATCAGCCGGTCATACATCTCTGTAAGTGTAGATATCACCTTGGCTGAAAGATTATATGCCTGCTGATATTTCATCAGATTCAGCGCTTCCTCATCATAGTCTACTCCTGATACGGACTGTCTCTGCTTGTCGACCGCCTGCTGTATAGTCTTGTAGTTCTCAGTGAATGTCTTGCATTCCTGAGTATCTACAGAGACATCAGCATATATCCTTTCGAGGAACTTATCAGCAGTTCCTCCGCGGTAGAGCGCTACATTGCTCTGCAGCTTAGCCATCTGAGACATCAGATCATATGCGTCCTGACCAAGATTCAAGTTCTCGTCATAGGCCTTGTTGATGGTCGTTGACAGCTTGTTCGGATCATTCTCCATTTCAGATGAGATAGAGAAATTGGCTGCTGTCAGTCTGTAGTAGGTATCATCTGTATCTCTAATAACGCCCCCGTAGTAGGTGACGTTTCCTGTATTAGTGTCATAGCTGAGTCCGATGGCATGGGTTGTCTCCCTTGACGAGTTCACCTTCTGCAGCGGATTTCCATTGGAGTCTGTCTTAAGCAGGTACTTGTCTGCCTTTACCGGATCCGATGATTTAGGATCATAATTAGGGTTTTCCTTCTTAGCCGGTACCTGTACAGGGTTACCGAGTCTGTCATAGACTATATTGCCCTTTGAATCCTTCTTGTTATCATACTTTATGCTGCCGTCAGGATTCGTCTGATATTCATACTCATAGACTGGTATCCTTTCCTTGACATCATTGCCGCCGGCATCCTTTACTGTCCTAAGGCGATAGCCGTATTCATCGACTTCATTGCCATTTGCATCCTTATAGATGGCTGTAGTCCCGGTCCCGGCCGTCTGTCTCGTGATCTCTCCCTCAGCCCTCTCATACTCATAGTATTCACTGTCTATATAGGTACTGTCACTATTATCAGCCTCAAGAGAAAAATTCCCTTCCCTGTCCATGGACCTGTCGTTTGCTACAAAAAGCGCCTGACCTGCCTTGCCATCTGCATCCTGTCCCTTCTTCTGGATCTTGTTGAAGGCTCTTGAAAGGGATCTTACAAAGGTATTCATCTGCTTCTGATAATAAGGTATTCCCTTGAAATCAACCGAGCTTCCGACTGTCATCGTATTTCCCGCTATATGTCCGACCTGACTGGACGGGATCTTGTGCTCGAGTTCAAAGACCACGCTTATTATCTTTCCATTGTCATCTGTCTGGGCAGTAAATCCACTGTAGTCATAGTAATGGTTGTTTACGAGCACGGTACCATTGGACGGAAGCGAAAGCTCATCAGCAGCCATTCCACCCGACGGAAGAGTCATCTTAATGAAGGTATTCGTCGTATTCTTCAGGTTCTGGACCAGATTGCCATACGGATCTCTTACCAGCTGACCGGCCTTTGTCGCATCATTTGTGAATATATTTCCTGATGCAGGATCCTCTGTACCATCTGCCTGGGCCGTTGTATTGTTGCTCAGCGTATATGTCTGCGGATAAAAAAGAGACGCGGTTCCCTTCATATTCTCCAGATCATTTCCATCGCGGATCTCAAAGAGTCCTCTAAGGATTCCTCTCTGGTTGTCTCCCCAGACCGGGAAGGATGTGCCGTCCTTCTTCCAGACCACATCATAGAGTCCCTCTACATCCGACTGATTGTATCTGTTTTCCCTTGTAGAAACAGTTATGGCATTGTACTTATCTCCGTCTACAAGAGTCTGCCCGTTTACCTTTACAGTAAACTCGGTGGCTCCGTTCCAGACCTCCTCGACATTTTTATTTTTCTTATGCTCCTCTACAGACCGGGTATCCTTAAGCTTTACCTCATTGGTGTCAACAGACACTATCGTCGAAAGCTCATCAAGAAGCTTTTCTCTCTCGTCGCGCAGCTCATTGGCGGTCGGATGTCCGTATCCGGTCTCAACTACATTTATCTTGCTGTTTAAGACCGAGATCTTCTGGGAGATAGAGTTGATCTTGTCGACATAGGTCTTTATATCATCATTTACTGCGGTCTGAAGGGACTGCAGATTGGAGGAGGTCTGGTTGAAATAAGAGCAGAGCTCCTTTGATGTACTTATGAAGCTGGTCCTTGTCGATATGTCACCCGAGTTGGACTTTAGTGAATCGAGAGCATTAAACATCTTTGCGAAGACTGTCGAAAAGCCCGGGTTTGACGCCGAATCAGTAAAATACTGCTCGATCTGATTCATATAGTACTGCTTCTGCGAGCTATAGCCGTAGTCAGACTGATTCTGCCAGTACTTTTGATTGTAATACTGGTCCCTCTCCCTTGTCACTGAATCGGTTGATACTCCTGTGCTTACACTGCCATATCTGGTATAGGCCCTAAGCGACGAGGACTCCGATACGTTTACAACCTGCCTGGAATACCCTTCTGTATTCACGTTCGAGGCATTGTTCGCTGTGGTATTAATATTTGCATTTGCCGCATTAAGCCCTGAACCGGCTATATGCAGGCCAAAAAAGGTTGATGACATATTTCACCTCACTGCATCGAATTAAGCAGCACATCTATCATCTGTGTTATCACATTTACATACCGACTGGAAGCGTTGTATGCATTCTGATACTTTATCATGCTTGACAGCTCCTCATCAGCATTTACTCCGATGACCTGCTGCCGGCTAGACTCTATCGAATCAGCTGTAGTCTTTATCGATTCCGAATTGGTCTTGTATGTATTGCCCTTGTTATTTAGCTCATCCATCATCTTCGTATAGAAATTCTCGAAGCTTGTAGGAGTATTGTCAACTGCGTTGAGCTGGTAAGTATTCTTCTCCCAGACATCATAGATCTTCTCAGAGACATCCTGAGCTATATCATCATTTGTATGCCTGTGAGGAATATACTGCGGATTCTCTACCAGGTCATGATTTACCTCTATCTCTCCGAGAGTATACATGGTAGCTGTATCGGACGAATCCTCTTCATTGTAAAGGTAGAGTTTCTTCGAATACTGACCTGAGCCATCTGTCTTTACTGTGACATTGCCATCAGCATCCATGTCATAATTGACTGTGAATGAGGAATATCTGCTCAATGATCTCCTGCTGTAGAGCTCACGGGGCGGCAGCTTCTTGTCCGATCCGTAAATGGCATTGTCCTCATCAAGTACCCTTGTATCGTTTCCTATCGTGAACTGATGCGGCTTGCCTTCATCGTCAAGAGCCGTAATGGTATTTCCGTCATTGCTCTTCAGATACTGGCTTATTATCCTGGTGTACTCACTGTCTCCGGACTTCTCGATGTCGCTTAAGTCTCCCATGCTCTTTATAGGAGAAAGATAGTTGTTGACCCCTGTCATCATCTCGTGCATCATCAGATCGAACTCCGACTGCTCACTCATCATAAGTGACTTTGAGAGCCCGTGGATGGTTGAGACATCGCCATTCTCATCCGTCTCGTAATAGTATCCTTCCTTGTATCTGTAGATATCGCCGTTGGAATACTCATATGAATAGGGATCGTCCCCCTTGGGACGGGTGCCTATCACATCCTTGTAGGTGGCTCTCTTGTCGCCTCTTGCTATAAGCATGGCCTTAAGCTCACCTATATCCTGATCAGCATTCGTGTCTGTAAGAGCTGTATTGAATACCTTTACGTAATCTCCCTTTGTGGCGTTGGAAAGATTAGGCCAGTAGGGGGTCTTGAAGCCTGTGCTCTTATCAGTAAGCATACCAAGCTCGAAAACCCTGTCTGCTCCCACGAAATCCATGCCCTCAAGCTTGACCCTGACTACTCCGGCCGGGTCCTCGGAATAGGATATATTGGCAAGCTTTGACAGCTTATCCAGAGCCAGATCCCTGACATCCCTTGCATCCTTTGCCTTTTCGACTCCTCCGGCCTCCGTCTGGGATATCTTGATATTGAGCTTGTATATCTGCTTGCCGAGCGCATTGATCTGGTCCACATCATCAGAAATCTTCTGATTGATATTGTCCTGATAATCGCTCATCCCCGCATATACGCCCTTGGCACGGCTTACGAAAAGCTGTGATTTCTGGACTACAAGGTTGTCTACCTCCTCCGCATCGGGAGTCTTGGCAAACTCATTGAAGGCCTCCCTGAGTCCTGACAGTGAGTCCGAAAACTGTGCTCCGACACCCTCGCTGAAAAGAGTCTCTACCTCTGTAGATGCCGTATACTGGGCCTCATAGAATTCGCGCCTGCCGCTCTCCTTGCGGTATGCCATATCAAGAAACTGGTCTCTCTTGTGGACCACATCTCCGATCGCTACTCCAAGCCCGCTCCACTGGTCGGAGACAGATGCCCTGTTGAATTTATTGTAATCAGCGTCAGAGAAGATGGTTCTCTGACGGACATATCCACTTGTATTAATATTAGACAGGTTATTAGCCACGACATTCAAGGCGTTTTGATTGCTCTTTATGCCGCTGGCCCCTATATAGAGACTGCCAAAACCATTTGCCATAAATCTGTCTGCCTTTCGTGCTTACTGCTTCAGATCGAATCCGCCGTTTGGAAGGACATCGCCTGTATTATAAGCTTTCCTGTTATAATTCGCTGTCTGCGGAGCCTTCCTGATCTCCTCAAGAAGATTCATATCAAACTCCGTAAGCTCCATCGCATGACTCAAAAGAATCTGTATCTGCTCGTTGATATCATGCTCACGCTTTGCAGCCCTGACCAGGTCATCCTTCGCCTTTTCAAGAGCCCTCTGCTCATCGGGCTGACCCGACAGGAGCGATATCACCTGCGTGACCGTAAGGACTGTGTCGTCATGGCCTAAGACAACTGACATGTCCTTAAGATTCTCTATTCTTTTATTCTGAAGGTTCTTCAGATCACTTGCTATATCATTTTCCTGATCTGTGATCTGTGTGAGAAGCTCGAGATCCCTTCCCCCTATAGCCTTCCTTTTCTTCTGGGAAAGGTCATATAAGGCTTCGTATCCTTTCTTCTCCTGCTGCATTATCAAAAGCAGTTCTCCTGCAAGACTTGCCATCCTGATCTCCTATACGCAATGAGCGGACCATCCTGCGCTATCCGCAAGACAATCCGCCCATCATAGGACAGTCTCTGCTGTCCGTGTGCCGTCCCGTCCCTGGAACAAGGGTGAACTTTGTACGCATCCTCTGCCTGACATAAACCTCCCTGTTGCCAGTCGGGCTTGAATCAAATCTATCAGAGTGATAATCCGTTATACTTTGACAGCAGAACATCTGCAAAGTCTCCCGGATCCACCGTAACATCACCGCTGTACTTCTTCTTCATCGCAGCTACAAGATCGCTTCTCACATCAGAAGCCTGTGAAAGAGCTTCCTTAACCGTCTGAAAATCCTTTCCTGCAGAAGAGATATCTACCTCGTCTTGTCCGTTAGCCCTCTTTAAAGCCTTGGAACCGGAAGGCCGCCTTGTCTGATATACCTGTGTTATAGCATTATAAGCACTGATTCTCATACAGGACACTCCTTTCCGTTACTCTAATTTTTCTTTTCACCTTTTGTATCGGTAGCTGCCTCTGTTTTCTTAACACCTTTTTTTAAAACTTTTGTTTACAAATAAATACATTTAATATATACTATTGAAACCGAAGGCAGGAAGGTCTGCCGTTTTTTGAAAGGATCATCTGATGGCATATAAAGCAGCGATTTTTGATATGGATGGAACAATCCTGGACACACTCTCTGACCTGACAAGCGCCCTTGATCATGCAATGGAGCAGGCAGGCCACAGGCATGACTTTTCAAGGGCTGATATAGCAGCCTTTTTCGGTAGTGGCGTCTATGTTGCAATAAAGCGCGCTCTTTCGGTAGAGAACGGTTTCCCGGAGGACAGGCTCTGCCTGATAGGCACTCCCGATGAGCCGGATGACTGCTTCAGTGACGAGGCCGAGATAGATCGCATTTCCCAGATCTACAGGCCCTACTACGATACTCACTGTGATATAAAGACCGGCCCATATCCCGGCATCCCCAGGCTCCTGTCATCCCTGAGAGAGCGCGGGATCAGGACGGCTGTCGTCTCCAACAAGCCTGATCCCGCAGTAGCTACTCTTGTAAAGGACAAGTTCCCCGGGCTCTTTGATTTCGCTCTCGGAGAAAAGGATGGCATAAAAAGAAAGCCCGCTCCTGACATGGTAAATAAATGCCTGCAGGCATTAGGCTTATCCGCTAATGAATGTGTATATATAGGTGACTCGGAAGTGGATCTCGCAACCGGAAAGAACTCCGGCCTCGACGTGATAAGCGTAGACTGGGGCTTCCGTTCCAGAGCCTTCCTTGAGAAGCTCCCTGCAGAAAAAATAGTTTCATCAGCCATGGAGCTCCTTGATGCTATAGAAATGGCCTGAGGGCTTCCCTATTGGCCTGCTATGATCTGTATATCCATATCGCACGCCCCGCTTATTCCCGGAACTACCCCCTCGTTCGAATACTGCCAGAAATCAAAATCATATGGTGTCTGGGGCAGCTTCTCATAATCGGCATACCATACAGGTATATCCGTTAGCGCTGACAGATCCAGTGAATAGGCTTCCCAGAGCATATTTGCATAGACCATGGGCTTATAGCCGGCCTTCTTTATACGGTCACAGAAGGCAGAGGCATTCCTCGTGAACTGTTCCCTGCTTACAGATGATGTACGGGCAGCCGGATCCTTGCTATGGTCCTTTAGCAGGATATGCTCAGGATCATAGCATACCGGCAGGTCAAGATCCCTCCCGCCAAGGATCGAGATCGCGTAGTCTGCCTCCTCTGCTGCCTCTTTCTCATTTATAGCCTGGGAAAACACATAAACACCCACATCCAGGCCTGCTGCCTCTGCATCTTTGATATTTTTTCTTGCAAGACTATCCTCATTAAGGCTTCCTGTATGGCCATAGCCTCTGTAGGCTATCCTTATTATGGCAAAGTCTATCCCGGCTTCCTTTACCTTTTTCCAGTCTATACTGCCCTGATGTCCTGATACATCCACGCCCATCCTGGAGCTGTGCCCTTCATCCTTATAGGAAAGAAAGCTGCCATTATGGACAAAGCTTCTGTCATCATACTCATTTGCCGGAATGGACGGATCTGTATAGGTCTCATAGGTCTGTCCGTATACATCGCGAAACTTGAATTTATGCCTTGTCGGCTTCTCCTGCACGCTGCTTCTATCCCTGTAAGATGCCCTCTTAGACCTCTGTTCCTTTTCGCCCGCATTTACTGAAGCTTTCCCCCTTTTCTCCTTCATTGCCTCCCCGCCTGCTCCGCAGGCCGTAAGAGCAAGTGAACATGCAAAAGCTAATACAAATACCGATATTATCCTTTTTCTCACACCAGACTCCTTATATTACCTGCCAAGATAGTCATCATAGCTGCGGATTGATGCATCAGAATATCCGAAGCTAAGCCCACGATAGAGCACCTCAGTATAATAGGATTTGTGCTTCTTATCCGCATCGTCCTCACTTGGCGGAGTATCAAGCTCCATAAGCATCAGTTTCCCGTCTGAAACATCACCTGTGCATACCAGATATCTGATAGTACCATCCTTTTTCTCGCCTGTCACTACCACATAAGCCTTATCTCCCTTTGTCTTTTTAAGGAGTGTGTATGGTGATGAGATAGCGGTATTTTCCTTCATGCTGTTTTCAAGAGCGCTTGCCATCTGGTCCGTAGAGCCATCTCCTCTGATCACAGCCAGCTGATATAAAAGCCTTGACCCCTCCGAGCCAGTAAAGCGTATACACTCCTTATTCTTATGATCGAAATCCCTTAGTATATCTGTTGTGGTACCAGCCCTGTCGCTGTAATCCACATCATCATACAGGTCCATTGGATAGAGAAAGCTGAAGCTGCTATCTGCCTCACTGATATATGATGTATAGTCAGGCAGTGAAAGGACGTTGGAATAATCCTCTACAGTTGAGGACTCTATCGAAAAGTAAGGACTTTCATCGTCCTCCTCGTCCTTTGCATCATTTCCCTCCTTATCCCTGTCCTTATCACTGCTTTCCATTTTGGATCTATCTGATTCCTCTGAAGACGCCTTACCTGCGTCAGATTTCTTGTCGTCCTTATCAAGAGTCTTTTCCTTTGAGCTGGATGCACTTGTCATTTCATTTCTTCCTGTGGCAAAAGGTCCCAGCCTGAAGTGCCAGGATATTACCACAAGCGCTATCAGGACCGTAAGAGCAAGGATCACTGTCACCACTATAAGGCGTGAATTTGAGGATCCGCTTACGCTCCTTTCATTGACAGCCCTATCATATCCACCTTGATCGACTGGATCTGCAGATGAAACTGGCTGTCTATTCTTTCTTTTATCTACCGAGGTTCCGCAATATTTACAGAAATTCGCCTTATCCGGTATTTCCTTGCCACAGTTCCTACAGTACATTTAGCTGACTTCCTCCTTATACATAAATAAAAAGGCCGGCGACTTTGGTCGCGGGCCTTTATCATGTCCTACCATTTTCTATCGGATCATATTCGAAATATCATTCTCCCCGACTGATTACAGCCTTAGCCGTATGAATCTCTTATGCTTGTGACAGGTCATGGTTTCCGGCCATGAACTCTACATACTTACCTGTTCCTATAGCCACACAGGTCATCGGATCCTCAGCAGTCATAGTATTGATACCGGTCCTTTCCTCCATCAGCTCCTCGAGTCCACGGAGAAGCGATCCGCCTCCGGTCAGGATGATGCCTCTGTCTGCAACATCTGCTGCCAGCTCAGGCGGTGTCTTCTCAAGCACCGAATGAACTGCTTCTACTATCTGGGCAGTCGGCTCGCGAAGGGCTTCCTCGGTTTCCTCAGATGAGACCTCAATAGTCTTCGGAAGCCCGGTTACCAGGTTACGTCCTCTTACGTCCATTGTCTCCGGCGTCGTAAGAGGATAGCATGTCCCTATATTTATCTTCATATCCTCTGCCGTTCTCTCACCGATCAGAAGATTATGCTTCTTTCTCATGTATCTGACCAGGGCCTCATCGAAATTATCCCCGGCGATCTTTATAGAGGTAGAGACTACCGATCCGCCAAGCGAGATAACAGCGATATCAGATGTACCTCCTCCGATATCGACTATCATATTACCGCAAGGTCTGCTTATGTCGATTCCGGCACCGATTGCTGCCGCAATAGGCTCCTCTATGATAAACACCTCTCTGGCTCCTGCCGAATATGCAGCATCCTCTACCGCACGCTTCTCGACCTCAGTAACACCTGAAGGTACGCAGACAGAGATACGAGGCTTTCTATAGCTTCTCTTGCCAAGTGCCTTCTGGATGAAGTACTTGATCATCTTCTCTGTGACAGTATAGTCAGAGATGACACCCTGACGGAGTGGTCTTACAGCTACTATATTTCCCGGAGTACGGCCAAGCATGAGTCTGGCCTCCTCTCCGATAGCTTTAATCTTATTAGTATCACGATCGAATGCTACGACCGATGGTTCCTTTAATACTACTCCCTTGCCCTTAAGGTAAACCAGTATGCTTGCTGTTCCTAAATCTATTCCAATATCTGTGGCAGCCATTATGGTGCTCCTTCCGAAAATTATTTTAAGTCATACATCAAATATTATAAAATCATTGGATGAATTTTTCAAGTATTTTCTGTAGTGGCCAGGGGCCAGGGTTTAGGGTCCAGGGGTTAGGGGATAATACTGATCCAGACCCTGACCCCTAGCCCCTATCCCCTAACACCTTCTTCAGATACTGGCCTGTATAGCTCTTCTTCACCTTGCAGATCTCTTCAGGCGTTCCCCGGGCTATTACAGTACCGCCTCCGTCTCCGCCCTCAGGGCCAAGATCTATTATATAGTCGGCTGTCTTTATCACGTCGAGATTATGCTCTAT
This sequence comes from Candidatus Weimeria sp. HCP3S3_B5, assembly GCF_052064335.1. Taxonomy (NCBI): domain Bacteria; kingdom Bacillati; phylum Bacillota; class Clostridia; order Lachnospirales; family Lachnospiraceae; genus Candidatus Weimeria; species Candidatus Weimeria sp. HCP3S3_B5. Next base: position 79,536 of record NZ_JBQHVU010000009.1, read on the forward strand.
CACGACTACAGAATTACCTGTATCTGAAAGCTCTCTAAGGATCGATACCAGCTTTCTCACATCCTCGAAATGAAGCCCCGTGGTCGGCTCGTCAAGGACATAGATAGTCCGTCCTGTGCTCCGTCTCGAAAGCTCAGTGGCCAGCTTTATCCTCTGGGCCTCTCCTCCCGAAAGCTCTGTCGATGGCTGTCCAAGCCTAATATATCCGAGTCCTACATCCATAAGGGTCTTTATCTTGCGGTGGATCGATGGAACAGCTTCAAAAAACTTAACTGCCTCCTCAACGGTCATATCAAGTATATCATAGATAGACTTTCCCTTATACTTCACCTCAAGCGTCTCCCTGTTGTACCTCTGACCATGGCAAACCTCGCATGGCACATATACATCAGGCAGGAAATGCATCTCTATCTTTCTGATACCGTCTCCTCCGCAGGCCTCACACCGGCCTCCCTTGACATTGAAGGAAAACCTTCCCTTAGTGTATCCCCTGGCCTTTGCATCAGGTGTCGAAGCGAAAAGATCCCTGATAAGATCAAAGACTCCGGTATAGGTAGCCGGATTTGACCTTGGTGTCCGCCCTATAGGAGACTGATCTATATCGATTATCTTATCAAGCCCTTCTTCTCCCTCTATCCCGTCGCTGTCTCCAGGGATCGTTCTGGCACGGTTCAGATCTCTGGCTAGTGTCTTATATAATATCTCATTTATAAGAGATGATTTCCCCGAACCTGAAACTCCGGTAACCACGGTCATTATCCCAAGAGGGATCCTTACATCTATATTTTTAAGATTATGCTCCCTTGCTCCCCTTATAGTAAGAAAACCGGAAGGCTTTCTCCTGTTCTCCGGCACTGGAATCTTCTTTTTACCGGAAAGATACTGACCAGTAAGGGAATCAGGGCAGGCTTCTACCTCCTCAGGAGTCCCGGCAGCCACTACCTCTCCTCCATGCTCACCTGCTCCCGGCCCTATATCCACAAGGAAATCTGCCTCTCTCATCGTGTCCTCGTCATGCTCAACCACGATAAGGGTATTTCCAAGGTTCCGAAGGCCCTTTAGGGAAGCCAGCAGCTTGTCATTGTCTCTCTGATGCAGACCAATGGAAGGCTCATCGAGAATATAGACCACTCCGACAAGTCCTGATCCGATCTGAGTCGCAAGCCTTATACGCTGGGCTTCTCCTCCTGAAAGAGTCCCGGTAGCCCGCGAAAGAGACAGATAATCAAGTCCCACATCATAGAGAAAGCCTACCCTGGCCTTTATCTCCCTTAAAACAAGTCTTCCTATCTTCATTTGCTGGTCTGAAAGCTGCATATTTTCCAGAAAGGGCTTCAGCTCCTTTATGGACATAGTTGTCATCTCATAGATATTCTTGTCAGCCACAGTAACCGCAAGTGCCTCAGGCTTCAGTCTCTGTCCATGACAGACAGGGCATGGAGTTATTCTCATGAACTCCTCATAGCCTGCCTTTGCCGAATCGGATTTTGTTTCCCTGTATCTGCGCTTTGTGTTTTCGATAAGTCCCTCAAACTGCACATCATATACTCCGCTAGACCATCTGCCCGAATAATGCACCTTTACAGTCCTGTCAAAACCATTTATGAACATATCCCTGATATTTGCTGGAAGCTGTCTGTATGGAGTGTCCAGAGAAAAACCGTATTCCTTTGAAAGAGCCTCAAGAAGGGCATGGGAATAGCTTTTGGGATCCTTTGAATTCTGCCAGCCTATGACCTGAACGCAGCCCTCGTTGAACGAAAGCTTCTGATCAGGTATCATAAGTCTCTCGTCAAATTCCATTCTGTATCCGAGTCCGTAGCATTCAGGGCAGGCGCCAAATGGATTGTTGAAGGAAAAGGTCCTTGGCTCTATCTCATCGATCGAGCTACCGTCATAGGGGCATGAATAGCTTTCTGAAAACCTCATCGGTTCGCCGCCTATCACATCTATTATCACAAGCCCGCCTGAAAGCTTCAGGGCATTCTCAAGAGATCCTGTAAGCCTTGACTCTATACCCTCCTTCATTGAAAGTCTGTCTACGACTATCTCTATATTATGCTTTTTATTCTTGTCGAGCTTTATGTCCTCGTTCAGGTCATAAAGATTGCCATCAGCTATCACACGGACATAGCCGCTCTTTCTCGCTCTCTCAAAAAGCTTCTCCTGGGCGCCCTTCCTGCCCCTTACAACAGGAGAAAGGACCTGGAATTTCGTCCTCTCAGGAAGCTTCTTTATGGCATCGCACATCTGATCCACGGTCTGTCTGTAGATCGGCCTTCCGCATTTGGGACAATGAGGTATCCCGCACCTGGCATAGAGAAGTCTCAGATAATCATAAATCTCAGTCACAGTACCGACTGTTGAACGGGGATTATGGTTGGTAGACTTCTGATCTATGGATATTGCCGGAGGCAGTCCCTCGATCTTATCCACATCAGGCTTTTCCATCTGCCCTAAGAACTGTCTCGCATAGCTCGACAGAGACTCCATATATCTCCTCTGTCCCTCGGCAAAGATAGTATCAAAGGCCAGCGAGCTCTTTCCAGAGCCTGACAGCCCTGTAAATACAGTAAACGAATCCCTTGGAATGTCAAGATCTATATTTTTAAGATTATGTACCCTTGCCCCCCTGATCCTTATGTACTTACGCGGTATCAGCGAATCAGCTGCTTTCTTCACTCTCAGCGACCTCCTCGTCCCTAAGCATATTTTTAAGTTCTATCATCCGGTCACGATACTCAGCAGCTGCTTCGAAATTCAGATCTGCCGCTGCCTTTTCCATATCCTTACGGATCTTGTCTATATATTTCTTCAGTTCAGAAACGGACATCTCCTCAGGCTGCTTGTCCATGTCCTTTTCATTCACAGCCACCTGTCTGGAAACCGCTATCACATCGGATACTGCCTTGCTGATAGTCTTAGGAGTGATATGATGCTTCTCATTGTAGTCCTTCTGGATACGCCTGCGTCGCTCTGTCTCGTCGATAGCCCTTTTCATAGAATCCGTGACAGTATCTGCATACATTATCACATGGCCGTGATCATTCCTGGCTGCCCTTCCTATCGTCTGAATCAGAGAGGTCTCGTTACGGAGGAATCCCTCCTTATCAGCATCAAGGATAGCCACCAGAGTTATCTCAGGTATATCAAGTCCCTCCCTCAGGAGGTTGATGCCGACAAGCACATCAAATACATCGAGACGCAGATCTCTGATTATCTCGGCCCTTTCAAGAGTATCTATATCCGAATGCAGATACTTTACCCTGACTCCCAGCTCCGCAAGATATTTGGTCAGATCCTCTGCCATACGCTTTGTCAGTGTTGTGACAAGGACCTTGTGATGACCTGCGGTTTCCTTACTGATTTCAGAATAAAGATCATCTATCTGTCCCTCGGTAGGACGGACATCTATAGACGGATCGAGAAGACCTGTAGGTCTTATGACCTGCTCTGCCCTGAGAAGCTCATGCTCCTGCTCATATCTGCCCGGTGTCGCAGAAACAAAGAGCAGCTGGTCTATCTTTGACTCCCATTCATGGAAATTAAGCGGTCTGTTGTCAAGAGCCGACGGAAGTCTGAAACCGTAATCCACAAGGGTTGTTTTCCTGGCCTTGTCACCGTTGTACATTCCCCCTATCTGGGGAACAGTGATATGGCTCTCATCTATTATGGTAAGAAAATCATCTCCAAAATAGTCGATAAGACATTTCGGAGGTTCTCCTGGAGCTGCTCCTGTAAGGTGTCTTGAATAGTTTTCTATTCCTGAGCAGAAGCCTGTCTCACGGAGCATTTCTATATCAAAATTAGTACGCTCGGCAATCCGCTGAGCCTCAAGCAGCTTGTCATTAGCCTTGAAAAAGCTTACTCTCTCCTTAAGCTCCTGTTCGATGGTCTCGCAGGCCCTTTCTATCTTCTCCTTGGGAACCACATAATGTGATGCAGGGAAAATAGCGCAGTGTGACAGCTCATAGTTGACCTTTCCCGTCAGAGGATCAGTCTCTACTATCCTGTCGATCTCATCTCCAAACCATTCTATCCTGTATGCATAGTCGGTTGTGTTAGCAGGTATCACCTCAAGCGTATCTCCCCTCACGCGAAAGGTTCCTCTTTTGAAATCCATATCATTCCTCAGATACTGCATATCGACAAGCTCTTTTATTACCTCATCTCTGTCCTTGTCCTGTCCGGGCCTGAGAGAGACCATCATATTCTCATAGTCATCCGGGCTGCCGATTCCATAGATACAGGATACTGAGGCAACGATTATCACATCTCTTCTTTCAGAGAGAGCTGCAGTAGCCGACAGGCGCAGCTTGTCTATCTCATCATTTACTGCTGAATCCTTGGCTATATAGGTATCAGACGAAGGCACATAGGCCTCAGGCTGGTAATAATCATAGTACGAAACGAAGTATTCGACGGCATTCTCAGGGAAGAATTCCTTCATTTCGCTGTAGAGCTGGCCGGCCAGAGTCTTGTTATGGCTCATTATCAGAGTTGGCTTATTAAGCTCTGCTATAACATTTGCCATTGTAAAGGTTTTCCCGGATCCTGTGACCCCGAGCAGGGTCTCGAACTGGTTTCCATCCCTGAAGCCGTCCACCAGCTCCCTTATAGCCTCAGGCTGATCGCCTGTCGGCTTATATTTAGAATGTAGCTTGAATGTCTCCATATAGTTGCTGTGTCAGCTCACCTTAATTCCTTCATCGCCTGGATCATCTCGACATCGTTAGCCGTAACCCTCATATTGGTGACGACCTCATCCTCTCCCGGCTTCTTCACTGATATCTCTATCACTGAGCCCTCAGGAAGGCCCTCGGTCCCGAAGACTGTAGCAAAATATGAAACGACCTTGGGATGATCTGCCTGAAATCTTGCCATAAGTCCCCTGATCTTAAACAGTGCTGTAGGATTCATTACCTGCTCCTTTCACTTCTCATCAGATACGCCCATCTGCCGACTGCGCAGCTGATAACAATTACATAACCTATTACCGAAAAACGATCAGGCAGCTCATCGAATATGACTGCTCCCCATATCGATGCGAAGAGAACCTGAGCGTAGTCAAATACTGAAATATTCTTTGCCGGTGCATATTTATAGGCTGCTGTGACAGTAAACTGTCCGCCTGCTGCTGACAGTCCGGCAAGGATCATGAAAAGCCACTGAAGCCGGCTCATCGGATGGAAATCTATGATCATGGATGGCAGACACAAAAGGCTTGTAAATATAGAGAAAAAAGCCACTATCACCGGCCCTCTCTCTCCCTGCTGTCCCAGCTTCCTGACGAAGGTATAGGCTATTCCTGCGCCAAGTCCTCCAATCAGTCCGAACAGAGCATAGACAGATGCCATATTAGCCGATGGCTTTATTATGAATACAGCTCCTATAAAGGCTATCACGACGGCGATCCAGTCCGATCTTTTAGGTATCTCCTTCAGTATGAAGATAGATGCTATTATTGCAAAAAACGGTGACATCTTGTTCAGGATATTCGCATCGGCGAGACCTATCCTGTCTATTGCATAGAAATTAAGTATCATGCCAAGTCCTCCGCTTATTGACCTGGCAAGAAGTCCTGGAAGCGAGCCCTTCCTTATATGAAATTTCTCCTCAGTCCTTGACAGGGCGGCCACTGCTATTAAAGCTGCAAATGCATTCCTGAAAAAGCATTTCTGTATCGTAGGAATATCTCCTGTGAGTCTGACGAACAGAGTCATAAGTGAGAAAAAGAAGGAATCCGCTATAACAAGTCCTATTCCGATCGCTGCCTTATGTCTTGTACTAATTTCATTCATAGTTTATTATTATATCACGAATAGGAAGAGTCTTCATAAAAACTTTGTTAATCATTATCTATAGATGATCGGAGGAAAATAATGTATCTGATAGCAGGGCTTGGAAACCCAGGAAGCAAATACGAGCATACCAGGCATAATGCCGGCTTTGAGACGATCGATATGCTTGCCGCATCAAACGGCATTGAGATAAACAAATCAGAAAGAAGGGCCCTGACCGGGACTGGAATCATAAACGGCCAGAAGGTACTTCTTATAAAGCCACAGACTTTTATGAACCTGAGTGGAGAGTCAATAGGAGACTTTGTCAATTTTTACAAGACAGACCCTGCCACAGGCCTGATTGTTTTTTCAGATGATGTGACCCTTGCACCTGGCAATATAAGAATCCGCAAGAAGGGCTCTGCAGGTGGACACAATGGCCTCAAAAATATTATCGAGCATATCGGCACCGATCGTTTCATCAGGATAAGACTCGGTGTCGGCATCTTTGAGAACGGAAATGATATGGTTTCCTTTGTCCTTGGATCCCTGTCAAAGGATGAGCTGCCTTTCTTTGAGGAGGGCAAAAAAAGAGCCTGCAAGGCAGCAGAGCTGATCCTCGCAGGCGAAATCGATCAGGCAATGAACGAGTTCAATCAGAAGATCCGTTAGATCCCCAGCCTTGTATTATTCTCGACTACGATCTTGATCTGATCATCGCCGACATAGCTGGTATCTGACAGAAGAGTCTCATTGCTTTCAACTATACAGTTCTCAACGCGGACATTATCTCCAATGTAGGCCCCGTTGAGGACTATGGAATTCTTTATCACTGTATTGTTGCCGATGAATACATTCTTGAAGATCACCGAATGATCCACGACACTGTTTATAATAGTTCCCGATCCGATCAGTGAATCATGAACAGATGCTCCGTCATTAAACTTGGCAGGCGGAAGATCCTGTGCCTTTGAATAGATCTTCGGTTCGCTGCCAAAGAAGAATTCTCTTACCTCAGGCTTGAGGAAATCCATATTGGTCCTGAAATAGGAATTGACTGATGCTATATTACTCCAGTAGCTGTCAACCATATAGCCATATATCTTCTTCATCCCGGTATAGCGGATCAGGATATCGGTTACGAAATTGTATCGTCCCTCCGCGTTGCACTGTTCAAGAAGCTCTATCAGCTTCCTGCGGCGGATGACATAGGTTCCGGTTGAAACGATATTCGAGTGAGCGATCATCGGCTTCTCCTCGAACTCGCTTATAAGTCCGTCCGGATCTATCTTTACTGTTCCAAACCTGCTTATATCATCCCACTCAGGTGCCTTTGTGCATACTACTGTGATGTCTGCCTGCTTCTGTATATGAAAATCAAGTATAGGAGAAAGATCTATCTTGCAGACACAGTCTCCGCTGGTGATCACCACATAAGGCTCATGGCGCTTCTTGAGGAAGTCTATATTCTGCCACATAGCGTCAGCAGTGCCTCTGTACCACCAGCTGTTGTCAGCGGTGACAGTAGGAGTAAAAAGGAAAAGTCCGCCCTGCTTACGTCCGAAGTTCCACCATTTGGATGAATTCAGATGCTCATTTAATGAACGGGCATTGTACTGCGAGAGGACTGCCACTGTCTGTATGTTGGAATTAGTCATATTCGACAGTGCGAAGTCAATGGCTCTGTAGCTGCACCCAACCGGCATCGCTGATATAGCCCTCTTATCGGATAAGCTCTTCATTCTGGTGGAATTTCCACCTGCAAGGATTATTCCTAGTGCCTTCATGACTGATCACCTGCCTTTATCAGATATCCACCGCTCGGCAGAACCCCGTCAGGATAATCCTCCTGATCTGTCACGCCTCTTATAGCGGTATTCTTTCCAATAGTTACATTAGCAGGGATCACAGAATTGTCTCCGATCACTGCCAGGCCGAAGCCGTATATCTTCGGATTGAGCTTGCTGTCTTCCTCCTGGCCTATTCCTATCTTAGCATTCTCACCGATCACGCAGTTCTCTGCAATGATTGATTTCTCTATATAGGCTCCCTTGCGGATAACAGTATCCTTCATTATTATGGAGTCCTTGACTATAGCTCCTTCTTCTACAACCACCCCGGCTGAAAGCACTGACCCGTGAACCGTACCATTGATGTTGTCCCCGGCACCAATTATTGCCTTTCCCACTGTGGCATCCGGTCCTATATACTGTGGCTCGATCTTGTCCTGCTTGGTATAAATCTTCCAGAATTCCTCATACAGATTAAACTCAGGGATCAGGTCTATAAGCTCCATATTAGCCTGCCAGTATGATCCCAGTGTCCCTACGTCCTTCCAGTAGCCATTGAACTCATAAGCGAATATTCTCTTGCCATTGCTGTGGCAGTAAGGAATTATGTGCTTACCGAAATCGCAGTTGCTCTGATCCTTTAATGATAACAGAGCCTCCCTCAGAACAGGCCATGAAAATATATAGATTCCCATCGAAGCAAGATTACTCTTCGGATGCTCCGGCTTCTCCTGGAAATCACGTATCCTCTTATTCTCATCAGCGATCACGACACCGAAACGGGATGCCTCCTCCATAGGTACAGGGATCACTGCAAGAGTCACATCTGCCTGATTCTGCTTATGGAAATCAAGCATTGCCTCATAATCCATCTTATAGATGTGATCACCTGAAAGGATCAGCACATATTCAGGATTATATGCCTCCATATACTTCATATTCTGATAGATGGCATTGGCTGTGCCCGAATACCATTCAGAATTATCGCTTCTCTCATATGGAGGGAGAACTGTCACGCCGCCATTATTACGGTCAAGATCCCACGGAGTACCGATACCTATATGAGTATTCAAGGCAAGCGGCTGATACTGTGTCAGAACTCCGACTGTGTCGATCCCTGAATTGATGCAGTTGCTGAGGGGAAAATCAATGATCCTGTACTTTCCACCAAACGCTACTGCCGGCTTGGCCACGTCTGATGTCAGAACCCCAAGCCTGGATCCCTGACCGCCGGCCAGGAGCATGGCTATCATTTCTTTACTACTCATTTAAAAACACCTCTCATCTATTCCTGCCATCTTCACAGATCCCCCGATCCCCTTATCCTGAAGAAGTCTTGGGAATAATTACCAAAAGTTTTAAGTGCCTCTTTTAAAATTATAGCATATTGCACAAGAATGTCCACCTTTTTTTAATGATATTTGTAATTTATTATTGGCGATAGAATTTACAATAATATGATTGCAAGTTTTTATTTCCGTGATATAATAGTATAGTTGACCTGTTAAGAATCTGATTTCGGAGGTAAATATGATTCAGACAAGAGAAGATATCAGAAATGTCGCCATTATCGCCCATGTCGATCACGGCAAGACGACACTCGTAGACCAGCTCTTAAGACAGAGCGGCGTCTTCCGCGAAAACCAGGAGGTTGTGGAGCGTGTCATGGATTCCGGCGATATAGAGCGTGAAAGAGGTATCACGATCCTGTCAAAGAACACTGCTGTAAAGTACAACGGAGTCAAGATCAATATAATCGACACTCCGGGACATGCCGACTTCGGCGGAGAGGTTGAGCGAATCCTCAAGATGGTTGATGGTGTCGTTCTGCTCGTTGATGCCTTTGAGGGCGTTATGCCTCAGACCAAGTTCGTGCTGATGAAGGCCCTTGCCTTAAACCTTCCGGTAATCGTCTGCATAAACAAGATCGACCGTCCGGGCGCAAGGCCTGCTGAGGTCGTTGACGAAACTCTCGAGCTCTTTATGGACCTCGATGCTACTGACGAGCAGCTTGACGCCCCATTCATCTATGCTTCTGCAAAGGACGGATATGCGATAAAGGATCTTGATGACGAAAAGAAGGATATGACTCCTCTCTTCGATGCCATCCTCAAGTACATACCTGCTCCTACAGGTGATCCTGATGCAAATACTCAGGTCCTGATCTCCACTATAGACTACAACGACTATGTAGGACGTATAGGTATAGGAAAGGTTTCTAACGGCAAGATCGTGCTCAACCAGAACGCTGTCGTAGTAAACCATCATGATCCTGACAAGAAGGAAAACGTCCGTATCACAAAGCTCTATGAGTTCGAGGGACTCCAGAAGGTTGATGTGAACGAGGCCAACATCGGCTCCATTGTAGCCATATCCGGTATTGCAGATCTTCATATCGGAGATACTATTTGCGGAACCGACAGTGAGCCTGTCGCAATACCATTCCAGAAGATTTCAGAGCCTACGATTGCTATGAACTTCATAGTAAATGACAGCCCATTCGCCGGTACTGAGGGTAAATTCGTTACAAGCCGCCATATCAGGGACAGACTTTATAAGGAATTGAACACAGATGTATCATTAAGAGTTGAGGATACGGACAGTCCTGATACTTTCAAGGTTTCTGGCCGTGGTGAGCTCCATCTGTCCGTGCTTATCGAGGAGATGCGACGCGAGGGCTATGAGTTCGCTGTAAGTAAAGCTGAGGTCCTTTATCATACCGATGAGAACGGCAAGAAACTTGAGCCTATGGAAAGGGCCTATGTCGATGTACCTGACGAATTCCAGGGTGTCGTAATCGAGAAGCTCTCTGCCAGAAAAGGTGAGTTGCAGAATATGCGTCCTATCACTGGTGGATATACCCGTCTTGAGTTCGTCATTCCTGCCCGTGGAATGATCGGATACAGAGGCGATTTCATGACTGATACCAAGGGTAACGGTATCATAAACACTGTCTTCGAGGGATATGCCCCTTACAAGGGAGAGATCGCCTACAGAAAGCAGGGCTCTCTTATTGCCTTTGAGACCGGAGAATCCGTCACATACGGTCTCTTCGCCGCCCAGGACAGAGGAACCCTCTTCATTGGACCTGGTGAGAAGGTTTACTCAGGAATGGTCATCGGCGCATCAAACCGTGCTGAGGATATAGAGATCAATGTATGCAAGAAAAAGCATCTGACCAATACACGTACATCATCCTCAGACGAGGCTCTTACTCTCGTTCCACCTAGGAGGCTCTCACTCGAACAGGCACTTGACTTCATTGAGACTGATGAGCTTCTCGAGGTCACTCCTGAAAACCTTCGTATAAGGAAAAAGATCCTCGATCCTCTTCAGAGAAAGAGATCAAACATCAGAAAGCAGCAGGGCTGATCAGATAGCTATATTACAAAGCGGGGCTTACCCCGCTTTTTTATCTGTTCAAGAATAGTCTTGTTTGTCCTTTCACTTAAACCTGATCCGCCCTTAGAGCTATAGTCCTTATGATCACCGCATATATCAAGGGCAAGGCAGCTTCTGACTGAACAGATCACAGGAAGGATATGGTCCGGCGTATAGTCTCCCTGACTCCAGTCCGTTCTGGCATAGTCGGTATTAAATATATCCTTGTCAAGTGATATATATATATCCATCCGGGAATTTATCTGCTCTATCGCATCCACAGCCTGATCAAGGGTGCAGACCCTTATCTTGTCAGGAAGTGGTCCTGCTTCTTCTATAAGCTTCGGATCCACACCTGCCATTATCACCTGTTTTAGATTATCAAGGCTTTCACAGGCCTTTCTTACCCAGTCCCCGCATGAGGTTATATCAAAAAAATCCGGCAGCTTGGCATCCGGATGATTATCAAGCAGAAGGAGGGCAAAGGAAGTCCTTATCCTTTTCATCAAAAGAAGAGACATATAATGATAGTTTCCTGTATCGATGAATCTGACAGGAGGAAGCTCGCCAAAAGAATCTATCCTGCGGCCTATCTCCTTCTCGGCTTCTTCATCACAAAAGCAGTTGGTCCCCTTTATATCAGTCAGATCAACTGTATTATCCATTCCATCATATATGCCACTCAAATTAAACCGAATAAAGTTTACAGATTTTCTTGAATTATCCATAGTTTTTTTGTACAATATATACAAAGTTACTTAGTGATCAAATTAGAAAGGCGGTAACTTATGTATCCAATTATTACGATCAGCCGTGAATTCGGCAGCGGCGGCCACTCTATAGGAGAAAAGGTCGCTAAAAAGCTTAATGTTCCTTTCCTTGACGGAGAGATCGTCACAAAAACCGCTGAAGAAAGCGGCTACGCCAGAGAACTGATCGAAGAACAGGGAGAGACGACCAGCGCAGCCAGCAAGTGGTTTGATATTTCTGCTGCCAGCGCCATGTATTTTCAGAGTCCTCAGGACGAGATCTTCCTTGCTCAGAGAAAGGTTATTCTCGATGCAGCCAGAAAGGGTCCATGTGTGATAGTTGGACGCTGCAGTGACTACATATTGAAGAACGCTGAGATACCATGTCTTAATATCCTGATCCATGCTGATATGCCGCACAGAATCACAAGAGTTCTCGAGAGATACGGCGATATCACCAATGTAGATGTCCGCAAGCGTATCCAGAAGAAAGACAAGCAGCGTCGCACCTACTACCGCTATTACACCGACCAGCAGTGGGGCGCATATTCGAATTATGATCTGGCTCTTGACTCAGGCACTCTCGGCGAGGAGACCTGTGTCCATATCATCTGCGAGCTGGCAGAGAAATGGGAAGACAGGGACTAGAAATCATGATTCAGGGATCAGGGTTAGGTGACCCTGATCCCTGACTACTGACTCCCGATTCCTTGTCCACACAAGAATTCCAGAACGATAAAGCATTCAGCATCCAGTTTTCGGCATTTGTATGTTTTCCTATTCCTACTCCATGTGGAAGACCGAAGAACTTATCATATTTATACGGAACTCCGTTCTCCTCAAGGGCCTTGGCCAGCACGTCTGTATGGGCTGCTGTAGGTACCAGCACATCATTTCCGCCCCCGAACATATAGACCGGAGGATAATCAGGAGTTATCCATTTCTGAACGCAGAGAGATTCCCTTTTGTTTTTCCTGAAATGACCTCTCGGGCCAAACATATAAATATTTCCTCTTTCAGATAGCCATATACCCATTAGCGCTACCCATATATTCCAGTATGGATGCTGCATCCAGTGATTGACATTTGTCCAGGGATAGCCAAGTATAAGGCATCCAGGCTTCTTTGCATTATACTTTTCATAGCCCCAGGCTCTTGTACCAAAGATGCCCGCCAGATTTCCTCCGGCAGAAAAACCGATAACAGCATATCCATCCATATCTACGTTAAACTGCTCAGCCCTTGCCTGGATGAATCTGACAGCTGCTGAAAGATCATGCATGGGAGCATGAGATGAGCAGTCAAGCCCGGCTCTGTATTCAAGCACAAATGCAGTATATCCAAGCTCATTCAGTCTGGCTGCTACCGGATAGCCTTCCTTTACAGTACAAAGATGTGCATAGCCACCTCCAGGGCAGACAATGATACATCTTGTCCTTTTTCCTGAATCATTTGGGAAAACAGAAAGCCTTACGGCTCCTCTTTTTTTCCTCTCAGCAATCTCCTCCATCGAGTATACCGGATACTGCCTGAATCGACCCTCTTTCTTCAAAAGCTCCATCCGGCTCAGACCTCTTTTTTTATCACAGGCAATATTGCTGATCACATACATTCTTATCACGGAGTATACAGTCAGGATAAATGTAAAGATCAGGTATATTCCAAAAATATTGAAAACAATTTCTCGCATAGACCTAATACCGTTTGTCCAATGTCCTTATAAAACGCATCTTCTCATCGGGCGTAAGCTTCTTATCAGGCTCTGAATCGATCTTGACTCCCTTTAGCTTGAGTCTGGCCTTGCAGCGGTTGCAATAACGCCCTGTATTTATCGGAGCCCCGCAGATCTCGCAGAAAAGTCCGCTGGTACCGTCATTCTTGAAATAAAGTCTCTCCTCATGGATCCAGCGGTAAAGCTTCTTCACAGGAATCCCAGTATCAAGCGAGGTCTGCTGAAGACTTGAATGATCATGAGTCTCCAGATATTCCCTGACCTTTTCAAACTCCTCCTGCTCCCTATGCATACAATCAGGGCAGACATCTGGACCAAATCCGCTGTAAGCGAAAACCCTTCCACATATCTTACAGTAATGAAGATCTTTAATATCAAGGCTTTCTCTATAAAGCCTCTTACGTTCCGAGTCGTAATCTGTCAAATTATTCCCTGCCATAGGGACTCACCTTCTCTCCTTAAGAACCTAATCAGGAAGTCAAATCAGCCCTTAAGCCCTCTGGCCTGACGGTCCATATCCTCAATAACTATATCGTATATCTCACCCAGAGATGCACAATACTCCAGAACCTTCCATGGTTCATTCGTATGATAATGGATCTTGATCAGATCCTCATCTCCGACAGCAAGGAGACAGTCCCCCTTGAAATGCTCGACAAAGTAATCATTAATCTGATCCTCGTCAAGATCCTCACCATCTATTAAAAGCTGTGTATCATATCTGTACTCTAACATAAAATTCCTCCTGGCTTGTATCTGTTTCTGTACATCTCATTATACCGTAAAGCCCCTGCTTGTTCAAGTAGAGGAAGCCAGATAAGGGCTGTTAAAAGACCCTAAAGCCGGCAATTCAGGGTCAGGTACAGTATATAATCATCTGATCATTACAGATCTTACGCAGGCCGGACTAGTAAATAAATGTATCAAAATAAAAGGCCCTTAATATATAAGTAAGAAAACTTAATATGCTTTCAACAGTTATAAGTAAGTATTTTGTATCACAATAGATATTTGTTAATATATCCTTGCAAATATTATAAAAAAAGTATAAACTGTTTTTGTATCTATAATCTTTCTCAGAAATGGAGGACATCAAATGAAAGCAAAAAGAAAGATCGTAGCCTCGATGATTGCAGCATTTCTACTGCTGGTCAGTGTAATGACACCAGCTGGACTAATCAAGGCCGAGGCAAAAACGAAAACAAGAAACGTTACAGTCGGAGGGATCGTATTAAAGATACCGACCGTCTACAAGACAAACAAGGACTTAGATTTCAATGGCTATAAACTATACATGAAATCAACCAGTTCAAGCGATTTAAGCTCCGGAAAGATCCAGTACCTCTGCACTATGACAATGGATATGTCAAAGGAAGAAATGAATTTTTCTGATACTGACCTTGACACTATGGCCAGCCTGATTCAGAGTTCAGCAAACAGTCAGACAGATAAGGAAGGCAAGATTAAAAACCTTAAGAAAAAGAAGATAGCAGGCTATCAGGGACTGATATTTGACTACAATGTTCCAACAGACAAGGGAACAATTAGAGAACGAGCTCTTGTCATTGCAAACAAGGATTCAGAAAAAATCGTTATGGTTGCAGCGGTAGAAAGTAATGGCAATGGCAAAAGCTTAAATGTGATCAACACTATTGCAAAGACAGCAAAGAAAAAGAAATAAGATCTCCAGGAAATAAACTCCAGATCAAATATCAAAAAATGAAACAGCCTTCAGGTAAGATACCTGAAGGCTGTTTTAGTATAGATAACTACTATCATCATCGTAATGACATCTAAATTCTCATGTATGATAGCCGTTAAATATTATCTCCTGTGAAAATCCAGCCGACATCTTCCGCGATAAGGAATGATTACAGCAAGCAGGTATCAGACTATTTTTCATCAGAATTTCGTGAAGTAAACGTGAAGTAAATCGTGTCAAGACGTTGCCTTTTTGGGTAAAATTTTACCTTTTTGGACAAATAAAAAACAACCGCAAACAGGCGAAAAATAAGGAGTTCAGCTATTTAACTGAACTCCTTCAAAAACTCCCCGAGTAGGGCTCGAACCTACAACAACTCGGTTAACAGCCGAGTGCTCTACCATTGAGCTATCGAGGAATATAAAACAAGTACCTTCAAAACTTCATACAGAACCATGCTTTCTAAGGAAGTTCTTTTCGCTAAGCTCGCACTTCGTCTTTGACTCGTGCTCGCTAATCTCAAAGAACGATCTCGCTTCGGATTCGAGCTTCGTCTTTGACTCGCTCTCATCTCGAAGCTTTTGCCCCACTTCTAAATTC